>REEF01000510.1 GCA_007695205.1 Planctomycetaceae bacterium | reverse complement strand
ATGCAGGTCCATTTGCGGGAAGGCGATCTCGATGCCTTCGCGTTTGAATCGATCATGGATGGTTGAATTCAAGTCATGGATCGTGGCCAAGCGGTTCTCCAGGTTGGGCAGATGGCATCGCAGGACAAAGTTCAAGGCGCTATCGCCAAAGGACTCGAAGGTCACGCTAGGCGACGGTTCGTTCAAGACGATCGGATGTTCGTTAGCAATCCGCAGCATCAATCGGCGGACCTTGGCGATATTCGATCCGTACGCGACGCCTACCTCCACCACAATGCGATTGATCTGATCCGACAGGGTCCAGTTCAGCAACCGCCCGGTGATCAGTTCCTTGTTCGGCACAATCAGCTCTTTGCGATCCCAATTGGTAATGGTCGTCGCGCGGATGCGGATCTTCGTCACGGTCCCATCGACATCGCCCAAGGTGATGATGTCGCCCACACGGATCGGTCGTTCGAACAGCAGGATCAAACCCGAGACGAAATTGGCGAAGATTTCCTGAAGCCCGAACCCCAAGCCGACGGTCAGTGCCGCGGCCAGCCATTGGACGTTTTCCCAGCGGAGCCCGATCGCGTTGGCGCCCATCAGGAGCCCGGCCAGCATGATCGCGTAGCCGCTGAGCGTCGTGACGGCGTTCCGGGCACCTCGATCGATGGGCAGCCGTTCCAGCAGGGTGACTTCCAACAACCCGGGCACGTTTTTGCCCAGGGCGATGGTCAAGAACGCGATCAGCAGCATGACCAGCAGATCGGCCACGGAAGTACCTTGGATGATCGGTTGGTCGGCGACCGTCGGCATCGAAACCAGCGGCGCGGCAGTGGTCGGTTCGGATACCGGCACTTCCAACGTCGGCAGCACGCGGGTCTCGACAACGCGTCCTAATGGCCAGACGGGAACACGGTCCAATGCCCGCAGCGCAGGCAACATGCCGCTCCAAATCATCCACAGCCCGATCAGCAGCGCCGTGGAAACACCTAGCAGCAATAGTTTCTGCAATTGCTGGTCGATGCGCACCAGCGTCTGTTCCTGCTCCTTGCGTTTTACTTCGCGAGCCCGGCAGGCGGGACTCACCTCGGTTTCTTCCCCATCATCAGCAGCTTCGGTCTCTGCCTCGGCTTCCTCGGCGGCACGCTCTTCGGCCAGACGGCGAGCCATCTTCCATTGCCGGATGAACAACCAACGAGCAAACAGGCTGCGGACCAGGAACACGCCCAAGAACAACCATAACGATTCGATCAGCCGAGCCGCCAATTGATTGGCCGTGTAGTGAAAACCGCTGATCGACAGTGCCGCCAGCACGGGCATCATCGCGATGAACAGCCAGAAGATCCCCACGCGTCGACGGTAACGGGCCGGCTGGGCATCGACATGAAACAGGGATTCGAACAATTTGCCGCGAGGATGGAACTCGCGGTACGCGAACCAAGTCAACACAAGGATGGCGGCCAAAAACACCAACCGCCCCAACGAATCACGAGCTTGCCCCTGGTCCACCACCTCGGTCAAGTTCACCAGCAAGACCAGGGGCAGCCCGATCAGCATCAGGCGCCGGATGGCCTTCCGAACCAGCTCGGCGGTCGTCGGGTCCCAGCCCAGGTGCCCGATTGCCAGACCTTGCTGACGAAACACCTGGCGCGCGATTTCGGCCAGCCAGTACACGTAGGCGGTGGTTGTCAGCGAGCTGCCCACGGCGGCCAACAGATCCTTCGCCGCATCGGATATCAACCTGGCCGAATCGCCATCCGTCAATGCCATCTGGGTAAGGACCCATCCGATCAACCACACGAACAGGGGCCACATGGAAGCGATCGCGATGGTCAGGGCGGCTGCTTCCACGTTGGCCGAGACGCCCTGGAACAGGCTGTCATCCATCGGGCGAACCAGCTTTTTGAACCAACTGCGCAGGACGCGTCGAGTCAGAAACAAGCCCCCCCAGAGCAGCAGCAGACCCGTGATCGGGGCCATCTGATGTCCGACACCATGCCGGGCGTGCTGGAACGCTTGGCCCCAAATCCTCGGAGCGACCAGTCGCTGCAGTTGTTCGCGAGCCAGCGAAAAGGTGCGAAGCGAAATGCGTTCCGTGCTGCGAATCCACAGAATCCGTTCGTCGATGTAATCTGCGAATTCATGCACCTGGCTCAGCAGCCGACGCGTGTTGATCTCCAGATCGCTCAGACGATCCAAATAGGTTCGGTAATCGCGGAGCAGATCGTCCAATATGCGGCGTTGGCGAGTCAACACCTCGCGCACTCGCGGTTCGATCGTCTTCCAGGCTTCGTCGGACATGGGATGCGTCAAGCCGTCACGGACATCCTGGACACTGCTTTCGGGATCACCGATACTCTGCCGTAGCTCGTTCAGCTCGATTTCCTGGTAGCGATAATCGGGCATTTCGCGTTCGACGAACAACAGCCGCGAACGCAGGTGCGCGACTTCCGGCAGTTGTTCCCGCTGGTCGCGCAGCATCAGCCCGATGGTCGAGGACAGCCCGGCCGCTTCTACCTTTTCGATCGTCGTGCGCTGAGCCCGCCGTACGTCGTCAAATTGCTTGGCTTTCGCCTCGACTTCCTGGGTGATATCCGACAGTTTGGAAGCCAGATCCGCCCGTTTTTCCGCTAGTTGCGCATCGCCTTGCCCCAGTTTTTCCAGCGTAGGATCGATCTCCTGCCAGCCACGCTCCTGCTCGCGAACCTGTTTGGCTTCTTGGACCTGCGCCTGGGCCACGCTCTTTCGCTGCTGCGAAACGGCCTCCTGCCAAGCCGCCACTGTCTTTTCCAGGTGGCTGACGCGGCGTCGGATCAAGTCGCGCTCGAGTGTCAATAATTCGGCGACCGCATCCAATCGCCGGCTTTCCACCGCCATGGCGCGCAACTGTTGGTCCAACGCCGTCAATTGAGCCTCGACCTCCGAACGGCGAGCCAGCGTGGCAGCCGGAGGTTCTTCCGGCGACGGCCCGATCGCCAAACGCTTTCGCACCTCGTCCAACTGCTTGTTGGTCTCTTCAGTCAGACGCTGCAACTCGGTCCTGCGGTCACGTGTGCTGGTCGCCGCCTCGCGAGCCGCCAGTTCCTCGCGAGCGGCTCGCAACTGGTCCTGATGTTGATCCAAGATGTTCTGCAGGTCCTCGACCGAAGCGTCCGGAGGAAAACGGACCTGGATTTCGGGCGTCGGCTCTTCCAGTTGCTGCCGCGCGGAAGCGATCGTGGCAGGTGCCTGCTCGATTTCCGCATTCCAAGCCGCAATCTGGCGAGCCGATTCTGCCGCCGTCTGCAGCCATTCTTCGGCCCGGGCGTATCGCTGCAACAACTCGGCTTTGACCGTCGCGTCCAGTTCGGTTGCCGCTTGCAGACTCAGCCGACGACGATTCAGCTCTTCGAACGTCAAGAATCCTGCCAGCGGCGTGCTCACCTTCCGGCCAGAGCCTTCGACCGCTGGGTCTTCCGTGGGAAGTCGCTTGGCCGATGGCCCGTCGCTTGGTGGAGATGCGGCAGGATGATCGGTTGGTCGAGAATCAGGTTCCTGGAGAGATGGCCGAGCCAGCGTCACATTCTCGAGCTGAGCTGCAGGTATAGCCCGTAATGGATTGACCTCCGTTTGCCCACTCGATGATTCGATGCTGACAACCCATCCTGCGCTAATCGCCCACGCGACAAACAGGATGACCCTGGAGATTCTGTTCGCATTCATAATGTAAGCCTCTCTACCAGCAGGGTAAAGCAAATCGTAGGAACTCGTCCAGGTGAGATTTCGACTCTGCATTTTACCCAAACAGGTGGAAGCAGTGATTGATCGTCGTGGCAGCGTTGGCTGCGAGCACGACGTGGGAGCCCAGCCAGCAGGGCCTGAGCTTTCCTAGGAAGAACCCCCGGCGGTCTACTTGACTTCTTCTCATCCTCGAATTATCCATTGAAGTATATCAAGGTCCCCAAGCCGCTGTATCGAATTCTTCCCGGACGAATTCGTGCAGCGACTGAATTTCCTCATAGGAGCTTAGCCAATGTCGAAGCGGAATCATTGTTTGCGGAGAGCAGGGCGAGTGGCCAACGTGGCCCTGGCGATTTCCTTAATCGGAGTGGTTTTCAGCAGCGTCTCATGGGCGCAATCGCCCCAAGAAGACATGAAGCGATCACACGCTCCGCCGGTCGAGTGGATGTTGAAGCCCGTCGAGCTGCCCGCTGCGGTCGCGACCACCGAGGCCGAGATGGAGCCTTACACTGAGCGCATCGGCGGCACCGATGTGACCTTTGATATGGTGCCGATTCCCGGCGGCAAGTTCCTGATGGGCAGTCCCGCTTCTGAACCTGGTCGACGGGATGACGAGGGTCCGCAGATCGAAGTAGAAATCGAGCCCTTCTGGATGGGCAAACACGAAGTAACGTGGGACGAGTACGAACTGTGGGGTATGGGACTGGATCAACAACGGCGCAGAGTGCTGGGCCTGCCGAGCACCGAGTACGATGACCTGGCCGATACGGTGTCCATGCCGACCAAACCCTATACGGACATGACCTTCGGGATGGGACGCGACGGATACCCGGCGATTTGCATGACCCAGTTGTCTGCGAAAATGTACTGCAAGTGGCTGTCGGCGAAGACGGGCCGCTACTACCGGCTGCCGACCGAAGCGGAATGGGAATACGCGTGTCGAGCCGGGACGACGACGGCTTACAGCTTCGGAGATGACCCGGACGACCTGGATGACTACGCCTGGTACTACGACAATTCCGACGATCAGTATCAGAAAGTGGGGCAGAAAAAACCCAACCCCTGGGGCCTGTACGATATGCACGGAAACGTGGCCGAATGGGTATTGGATGGGTATTCTCCGGAGGGTTATCAGGCGTTTGCTGGAAAATCTTGGAAGAATCCCATCGCCCCTCCCAAAGAGGTTTTTCGCAGGGTGATTCGCGGTGGTTCGTGGTTCGACGATGCCGACCGGCTGCGGAGTGCCGCGCGGAGCTTCTCCGAAGAGGACTGGAAATCCCAGGATCCTCAAATCCCGCAAAGCATCTGGTTCATGACGGACGCCGATTACGTCGGCTTTCGAGTCGTCCGACCATTGCGCACTCCGACCCCGAAAGAAGCGCTGCGGTACGATCTGGATGAAATCCAGAAGAATGACATGATCGAGTACGCTGCAGCCAAAGGCCTGCCTACGCCTTGAACGCAGTCGGATCAAGGTCGGGGAGAACCAGAAACGCCGACATAACCGGTATCAACGGAACTGGATTTCGAAGACAATTCGAAATCGAAGCCCGTACAGTCGCCGGCGACACCACGCTGGCCCGAATTTCTCGTGGAAGGTGGGAGATCCGTGGATGCCTAGGACGATGGAAAAACTGCAAACGCTAAACAGTCTGTTGCGAACCATGATGGCGATGCTCATCTTTGCCGCCGTCGGGGCGGTCAGTTGGCTGGGCTATCAAACTTATCATGCTGCGGATCAGGAATTGGTGCGCGCCCAACAGGAACTGGACGCCAAAGAGGCCGCTTTGGCCGATACGCGTCAACAACTGGCCGCTCGCGACACGGAAATCTTCGAGCATCAGCAGACCATCGCGGACCAAAAAGTCCAAATCGTGGACTTGAATGAGGATCTCCGCCAAAAGCAGGCGGAGATCCAACGACTGGATACGGCGCTGCGATTACACAAGATGGAACGGCGTCTGGCCCGCATCACGGTGCTGGACGTGGTCGAAGACGACGAAACGGGACAGGTCGTTTCGTCGATCGAATTTGTCGAGTTGAACGAGATGGACGAACCCATTGGAGAGCCTCGCCGTTTTGAACTCGAAGGCCAGATGATCTACGTCGACTACCTGGTCGTGAAATTCGAAGATAAGTACGTAGAACAAGCTGATCTTCAGCGAGGCACTTCCATCTGTCTGTTTAACCGTATCTTTGGTGAATTCCAGAAACCAAGGGACGGATTCTCGCTGGACGAACCTGGCCAACGACCGGGCTCTTACGAACGCGGCAGCGTGATGTCCGAATTCGAAGCCAAGATTTGGAGCGATTTCTGGCAGATCGCCAACGATCCCAAGCGGGCCGCCGAGATGGGGATTCGGGCACTGCACGGCGACGCGGTTTCGATCAAGGTGCAAAAAGGGAAGACCTATCGAATCACTGTCCGCGCCGCCGGAGGCCCGGAAATCCAAGTCGAAGATCAAGACCTTCGTTCCTGATTCTGCTCTGGCAGTCCCTTCCACCAGATCGCCATCAAGGCACCGTTCGCCGGACTGCCCCCCCAAAAAAATGCCCCTCTTCGTTGCGCTGCCAGCAAAGCTAGCCCGAACATCGTGAGGGGGAACCTGCCCACTGATCGCATATTCCGTTCAACCTGACGAATCCCACCATCCGATACATCCCTAGGAAAAGGAAAACCCGGTTCTTTCCGCCCAAGCAGCATTCGCCTGGAATGTGTGGATTCATATCGACAGATTCATGGAGAGTTGCCGGATAACAAGTGATCTGCGATTTTGTCAGAGAGAAGGTTGGCGAGATGGGATACACAGCAGCCTTAAGCCTTGCTTGCATCATCAGCTTGTCCGCATGTGGCGAATCGGGACGAGTCGAGGTGTCTGATCGAGCGCAGACGCCGGCCGTCCTTATTCAATGTTCTGTTGGATCATGGGAAGCATGCGTCCGTGGTTTTTTGGAGCACGAAGCGTCCGACGGAGAAACAGCCAAGTGGGCGAAACCTCGCGGCATACCGCACCCCCGCCGCGAACTTGAATGCAATCAAATGGCTGCCGAACGTGCGATCGTTCCCCTGGAATTCTCCGGGGTCCTACCGATCGTTATCCCATCGGGAAAAACGTCCAGTCGTCGCACCGTCGTGTCTTCGGATGAAATGACGAAGACCGAGCCATCGAAAGTGGATCTGGCGGAGCTCGACGTGCCGAAGCTCGATGTGCCGGAGATTTCCGAGTTGGAATCAGAGTCGATCGCCGTCCTGACGCCGGAGCCTTCCGCGTTTGAACCCCAAGGTGAACCGAAGCGAAGTGCCCTGCCGCCATTGCCGCCGCTGCGCCATCACGGCATGGAAGCATTGCCCACCTCAGATCACCATGATCAAGCCGACCTGGCACTCGCATCGCTGCAGATGTCCGAACCAACACCTGCAGTCCGCCACATCGCGGCTGATGTCGAGCACGCTTCATCGGAAGGAACGGCGCAAGGAATGCTTGCCGATGATGCAGACGTGTCGGCGCCGCTTCGGCGACTGCGGTCGAACGACGTCGAATCTCCAGCTCCCGCGATTCTCCGGGATCGGTCGGTGATTAGCGACAGCCCGTTAGACCCAGCACCGGTGGCAGAGCTACGCCCCATCAACGATGCGTCGAGACTGGAGTTGGGATTGAAGTCGCAGAGGATCGAAACGGTGATCCACCAGCTTTTTCCCGGCAGCCGTATCGAATGCCAGCGAGAGCCAGCTCGTTTGATCGTCCGCGGGTACGCCCAGAATGAACGTCAAGCGATCGACATCATCTCGACAATCCGACGCTCGCAATTGATCCCGGTTGTCGACCTGATTGAAATCCGAGCCCAAGGCCGTCGAATCCAAATGCCATGACCTGAAATCTCGTCGAATGAGTCCAAGATTGAATATAGGGAATCCAAGGGGGAAATCGTCGTGAACACTCGAACCAGCGCCATCGCGATACCGGTTCTGGCCCTGTTGCTGGGGGTCTGCTCGACTAGTCGATGGCAAGATGCCGGGGCACAAGAGTTACCGCCTCAGCCGTCCGCCACCATCGTTATGGATGATACGATGGGAATGCAGGGAGTTCCGGCACCGATTCCCAGCGTAGCGGATGAAATGCTGCTGAGTGAGGGAGACTTTTTCTCGCCTGCATTTTCGCCCGATTACGGAATGAGCTGTTGGCCCGCATGGTACGTACGCGGCGAGGCACTGCTGATTTCCAATGAAACCTACGACCGCGTGTCTCTCACCCGCGATTTCGAACTGGCTCCCTTCGCGTACGAGGGCGGGATGCGAATCACCGCCGGACGACGACGAGACTGCTCGGACGGTTGGGAAGTCTCGTACATGGGCGATCTGGACTGGATATCCGAGGCCGAAGTGACGGGAGAGAATTTGTCAGGCAGCAGGCTTGTATCTGCGGATGGACAGGTGAATCTGTCCGCGTTCAGCCAGGCAAATTATCAATATCAGCGATACAAGTCGTCGCTGTTTAGCATCGAGGCCCACCAGCGTTATTACGACTGGGATACCATGACGTGCCTGTTGGGCATCCGCTACCTCGACCTCAGCGAATCCTACGACTTTCTCTCGCAGCGTCCGATCAATGAGGGCGTCGAGACGGGACTGTTCCAATCGAGGCTTCAAAACCGGTTGATCGGCCCGCAGGCAGGGGTGGAAATGCTGCATCCGATCGGAGCGACGAATATGCTGACCGTCAGCGGCAGACTCAAAGGCGGTATCTATGCCAACATCGTGAACGGTCGGACTCAAGTGATCAACGCGGAACAGATCGTGCTGGACAACAGGGCGAACAAGGTTCAGGTCGCCGGTATCTTCGAACTGGGCTTTAACGCCCATCTCCAACTCACACAGCGACTGAGCGCTCATGCCGGATACGAACTCTGGTACATCCCGGGCGTTGCCCTGGCCCCGGCCCAAAGGGTGTCCCCGATGACATTCGATACGGGCAACAGGATCAGATCCGATCGAGAAGCCTGGTTCCACGGCTTGTCGTTGGGCGGGCAGTACACCTGGTGACGGTGGAGGCGTCGCGTCAAAGCCATCGGTCTACGGCGTGCGAGGGGTCGATTGCCTTGCCCGTCGGGCAGCCAGCGCCTCATGGCGTTTAGCCATCTCGTGATCGCCTAGCGCCAGGTAGACCTGTGCCAGCGTCGCGTGCAATTCGGCCTGTTCCACACCGATGAGCAGCACGGCTTCTAAGTCGGTCAGTGCCTCCTGCCATCGTTCGAGTCCGGCTAGAATTCTGCCGCGAGTCGCCCGCATCTCGGGTTCGCCACCTGAAATGCGCACCGCGATTTCGGCTAGTCGCAGCGCGCGGTCCAGTTCGGTATCCTCGCCACTTGCCAACGCCCATGCCAATTGATTCAACAGCGACGGCAGGCGGGAATTCAGGCGATAAGCCTGCACCAGATGCCGCCTGGCGTCGTTCCACCGTCCATCGGCGACAAGCGATGATCCGACCAGCAGATGCATGGTTGCCGGGCTTTGCCCTGTGGCCAAAAGATCCCTCAGGCGGTCTCGCATCTGATCGCTGGACGCTCCCGAATATCGTAAGAACATCGCCAAGCGATCCACCACTTTCGGATGATCCGGAGCGACCTCCAGGGCTTTGGTCAAAAGATCAAGACTCTGGGCCAGATGCCTCGAATCGCTGATTCCCTGCTGACCTGCTTTCACCAGATACAGTTCCGCCAGTGCGTTTCGCAATGGCGGCGCATCGGCCGCCACCAACCCTTCCTGCAAAAGCGTTTCGGCTTCTGCCAGATTTCCATCCAATCGATGGACCTGGGCCAAGGAGACTCGGGCCTCCGCATCAGCAGGGTCGCGATCGACTCGCGACTGAAAGTACTGACGGGCATGACGTAAAGCGCGCAGCAAACGCACATTGTCCTGACGTTGCGAATAGACCTCGGCCAGCAGAAGATAGAATTCGGGACGCCTGGGCGCGGATTCTTCGAGGTACCTGACGGCTTGTGCCGTATCGTTGGTCTCCAGATACAATTCGGCCAGTTTTTCTTGCGCTCGGTCGCGGAATTCCGCCGTCCGCAAGGATTGCTCGAAGTGATGGATCGCCTGATCTCGCCACATCGTGTCGCCGGCGTTTTCGCCGCTGTCGGCTTGTTGCAAGTGCTTGCCCATCCAGAAATGAGCCGCCGGATACCCGACGCTCGGGTAAGGCGCCAAGTCATTCATCAGGCGATTCGCTCGTGATGTATCCCCTTCGGATTCGGCCAGGCGTGCCAGCGCGTATTGGGTTTGCGGACCAGGTTCATCCATCAGGACCAATTTCCGCACGTAGACTTTGGCGCTGCTCACGTCTTCATTCTCCAAAGCTTGCTCGACCGCGACAACGTATCGGGTGATCAGCGTGCTGCTGGGTGCGCGACGGACATGAGCAGCAAGCAGCAGTAGGCCGACTGCCAGGATCAGGGCGGGTGCTCCCTGTAGCAGCAGTTCCAGATGACGGGTGAAAAACCAAGTCTGGACACGGAATAGGATCGCGTCCTTTAATTCCAGCAATCGTTCGGACAACGGCTGGGAGTCAATTTCCTCGTGCACGATCAACAGCCCCTTCACCACATGAGTTCCGTGATGCGGTCAACGCTTGCCCGAAATGCCTCCGTCGCTTCGGTCCGCTGCTGCGCATTTAACGGCAGATCCCCGGTGATCGACAGAGAAATCTGCACCCTGCCGGGTGACGGGTCTGCCTTGCCAAATCGTTCCAGCACCTGCTCGCGCAGGCTTTCCCACCAATCGATGAAGGACTGTCGCCTACCGTGGGACGGCTCGATCACCTCGCCATCTTCGGTTCGTTGATGCACGAGTACATAGCCTCGTCGCCCACCCCCATCGCGCATCCAAAACTCTAACACCGGCTGGTCGAACTCGCTGTCACTCAAAACGCGATACGATTCGATTTCCCAGCCGCGAACCTCGAACGCCCGGATGGGCTGGTGCCTGACATCCAACGGAAAATCCACAGAGATGACAGCCTCATCCCGCTCGCCCACATATCGCCATGCTACGGAAAAACGCCCCAAATCGCTGTCATGAGCCCGCGCTAGCGTATGGAAGCCCACCATCTTCCAGGCTCCCGGCAACTGAGGCAGACTGGCCTCGGTCAAAACGTCTCCCCAGGGCACGTTGGCTTGACCAGCAGACAATGTCGTCGCGCGTGAAGGCCCCCGGCCGTGCGATCTAACCGATTCCCAAGCGGCCACCTGCCAAAAGCCGACCGCTAAAAAACCAAGCGTCAGCAGCCAGAACAAGCTGAACGCACCGATCGCCCGCGCCGGCGCGGGCGTTACGTCAACAGCCAACGCATCCTCTTCCTCGAACTCCTCCTCCAACGACTCCTCCTCCTCGATCAACCGGCCAAAGGGCCAATCAAACAGAAACAGCAAGAGCCGATCGGTGCTGATCAGCACCAGCAGCATCGCTGCGAAGGATCCCGCACTGAATGAGGCCTGAGGCCCACCCGAGGTAACATCGATCCAGCCTGAAGCCAAAAGATCGACGGCCAGTGCAAAACCGATAACGCTGAACCCCATCCCCCAAAAAACAGAAGAGGCGATCAACAGACTGCCATGAAGGATGCCCCGCTGCAGCCATACTGCCAGGACCGCGGCAGCGGAAACGGCAGCAAACAACGGGGCGATTCCACCGCTGACGTCTTCGACCGGCAAAGCGCGACCCGGAAGCTCCAATACGAAACCGGCCAGGACATGATTCAAGCCCCAAAGATCCAGCAAGGCGCTGCCGCCCCTGCTGGATAAATCCTGGATTACCAGGGTCAGACGCTGATCCCAGCGAAACGGCAAAGGCAATAACAACCATAACAACATCCAGACCGGCAGCAGACGCACAGTCGCCTCCGATCCGAAGCTAAGCAATAACCCTAACAGGCTAACCACAAGGGAAACCGTCCCCAACCATGGTGAACGCAGAGCGACCGATGCCGCCAATAGACCAAGACCGACGATCAACATCATCAAACTGGCCCAGCCAGGCCGGCAGACCGCCGGGCTCTCCAGATTTCGCCACCGCTGGACCATGAGCCCGACAATCGCCAACAGCAAAAACGGGGCATGGAGGTAACTGTCGATCTGCCAAGCTCGCTGGAACTGCAGCCAAACCAGAGGCAAATGACACAGCACGATGACCGCGCAAAGCAACTCGGTTCGCCCAAGCCAACCCCAACGGGCAAGCTGCGGCCGTGAACCGTTCGGCGTTCGCATCATCGTCGCTGCCATACTCTGTTTCTCAACTATCTTCGACTTGTACGTGAGGCAGTAAAAACGAGTGCATTTGCTGCTGTCGGGTGTGAAAAACAGCCTGCATCGCCATCAGTCGTCACGCTTGTGGTCGCAGTCTGCCCCACCAATGGCGGTTATCTTGGTACCATCCAATGGTCTGCTCTAGGGCGGAAGGCCAATGAGATCGAGTCGGTTTCCACCCCAAATGGCTCTCGATCTTCGAGGCATCGATCGCGTAGCGACGGTCGTGCCCCGGTCGATCCGGCACATACTCGATCGCCGATTCATCCTTGCCCATCAAGCGGAGGATGGTATGCGTCAATTCGAGATTGGATCGTTCGTTATTCCCGCCAATGTTGTAAACCTCGCCGGCCCGTCCCCGCTCCAGCACACTCAACAAAGCTTCGCAGTGGTCTTCGACGTGTAACCAATCGCGGACGTTCTGGCCATCGCCGTACAGCGGCACCTTTTTTCCTTCCAGCAGGTTGGTGACGAACAGCGGGATGACCTTCTCGGGAAATTGGTAGGGACCAAAGTTGTTCGAGCAGCGAGTGATCACCGCGTTGGTGCCGTAGGTGTGATGGTAGGCTTGCACCAGCAGATCGCTACCCGCTTTGCTGGCGCTGTAGGGGCTGTTCGTATGCAAGGGCGTTTGTTCGGTGAACTTCCAGTCCGGTTGGTCCAGCGGCAGAGAACCGTAAACCTCGTCCGTGCTCACGTGCAAAAACCGCTTATCGGATGTCGGCCCCCACACGGTTCGCACACCGTCCAACAACGTCTGCGTGCCGACGATGTTCGATTCGACAAAAGGTCGCGAATCGACGATCGATCGATCGACGTGGCTTTCCGCAGCCAGATGCGCGATCGCGTCGCATTGACCGAGCAGTTCTTCGACCAGGGATCGGTTCAAGATATTGCCGTGAACAAATCGGTAGCGAGGCTCGGAAGCCAAGTCCTTCAAGTTTTCGGGGTTTCCAGAATAGGTCAAAGCATCCAGGTTCGTGACCCGCCATCGAGGCCGTTGGGCTAACACAAAACGCACGAAGTTCGTGCCGATGAATCCGCAACCACCCGTGATCAATAGATGCATGCCGATGCACTGCCTTTGCCTGGATGGGCGACCGCATCCATGAAACGAGCGAGCATACGTCGCCGAAATTACTGCTCGCGATGCCTCTCACTTCCGCCGCACGCGGTCGCGGCGACTAGGCTCTGTCAGAAAAGGGGACTGACGCTCTCCGGGCACACCGTATTTCCCGAGTCTTCAGCGTGCCCTCCAAAGGGTCAGACTCCTTTTCTGACACCACGCCTCAGATGTGGTTATGCACCAGCCAGAAGGCGTGTTCTTCGAGCACGACGTTCGGCACGCAGGCGAGCACGACGCTTGATTTCGCTGGGCTTCTCATAATGCTCGCGGCGCCGCATTTCCTTCTTGATGCCGCTCCGTTCGACCAACTTTCGGAAACGGCGTACTGCCTCTTGGATCGATTCTTTGTCGCGCACGACCAACTTGACCATTATCACTCCTCAAACAGCTTGGTGGAAAAACACATAGGCATCACCGAAATCGGGGTCTCGACACAAAGCCAACCAACTCACAAGTGTAGACGATCGTTAGTCGATCTGTCCAGACACCTGCCTGAGAAAAATGTCCTGCGGTCCCCTGGAAGCAGAGGCCTGTTGATGACAAGATGGGAGCATTGGCTTTCTCCTTCATATCCACCCAATAGATCGAGGGGTTTTCTTCAATGAGCGACCCTGTGGCTGTCGTGCTCGCCGCTGGTAAAGGCACCAGGATGAAATCCGACCGTCCCAAGGTGCTTTGCGAAGCACTCGGGCGCCCCCTGATTGACTATGTGGTCGACGTCCTGAAAGATGCGGGCATCGGTCGCATCCTCGTGGTGGTCGGTTATCGCGGACAAGACGTACGCCGGGCGCTGGCCCAACGATCGGGAGTGGAATTTGTAGAGCAGACCGAGCAATTGGGGACGGGGCATGCGGTGAGTGTGTGCTGCGATCACTTGGCGGGTCATGTTGGCCCCGTGTTGGTCGTGACGGGAGATTCGCCGCTGATTCAAGCCGATTCGGTCCGGCAATTGTTGGACGAGTATCGATCGGGACATCCTGCGTGCATCCTGGGAACATTGCACAAGCCGGAACCCGACGGCTTGGGCCGGATTGTGCGAGATGACTCGGGTCAGTTCTTGGGGATTGTCGAGCAGAAGGATGCGACGCCCGAGCAGTTGGAGATCACGGAGGTGAACATGAGCACCTATGTGTTTCACGGCCCCGACCTGATCGAGTCGCTGAAGAAATTGGGTACCGATAATCGCCAGCAGGAGTATTACTTGACGGATTGCCCGGGCATCTTGCGGGCCGAGGGCAAGGACGTGCGCGCGTTGGCCGTGCTGCGACCGTGTGAAGCATTGAGCGTCAATACGCTGGAAGAACTGGCGGTGGTCGAGGACGAACTGAGAGGATTGGGGTTCTAGATGCGTGAGTTGAAGATATTCAGCGGCCAAGCGAATCCGGCTCTGGCCCAGGCGATTTGCGAACACCTGCACCTGGAAATGGGACGTGTCTCGCTCGGAACGTTTCCGGACACCGAGGCCTACTGCAAAATCGAAGAAGATGTTCGGGGCCGCGATGTGTTCCTGATCCAACCGACATGCCCGCCGGTGAATGATACGCTGATGCAACTGCTGATCATGATCGATAGTTGCCAGCGTGCCAGCGCGACTCGGATCACCGCCGTGATTCCTTATTTCGGGTATGCGAGACAGGACCGAAAGGACGAGGGCCGGGTTCCGATTACGGCGAAATTAGTCGCCAATATGATCACGCGTGCCGGCGCGGACCGAGTCTTGACGATGGATCTGCACGCGGCGCAGATCCAAGGTTTTTTCGATGTTCCTGTGGACCACCTGTATGCCGCTCCGGTGCTGAACGCGTATTTTCAAGAAATGGGCCTGCAACCTGAAGAATTGGTCGTGGTCAGCCCGGACGAAGGGAGCATCAAACGAGCGATCGGCCACTCCAAGCGGCTGGGGGGGACGTTGGCGATCATCGATAAACGTCGCTGCAGCGCCGTCGAAACCCAGCAGGAAAATTTGATCGGCGGTCCTATCGAAGGCCGCGTCGCCGTGATATTCGACGATCTGATCAGCACCGGGGGCTCGATCTGCGGAGCCGCCAGATTGGTCCGCGAAGCCGGCGCGCGGCAGGTTTACGTCGCCGCAACCCATGGTGTTTTTTGCGGCAAGGCGATCGAGAACATCCAGCAGGCCCCGATCGATCAAGTCGTGGTGACCGACAGCATCCCCTTGACCAACGACCAATTGATCCCCCAGGTCAAGGTGCTGAGCGTCGCACCACTGCTGGCCGAAGCGCTGCGGCGAATTCACCACGATCAATCGGTCAGCGCCATGTTTCGAGAATGACCTGCACCACCTCGAAGTAGATGGGGAAGTTGCTGGTAAGGAACCAAACGATCGTATTCCAATAAACCTGCTAACGCCTGACAGTTCAGACGGCTGACATGCTCTTCGAGGATGGCAACCGGATTCAATCCACCGGCAAGCACCACGCCAACTCTTCCTGGCGCAACCGGAAATCCCAGCACCGGCTGCTCCGGCCAACCGATCTCGAGAAAACCACCCAGACCGATCGCCGAAACCCGCTCGGCCAACGCCACGACCAAGTCTCGGCTGTTTTCCGGGATCTCGCGAAATCCCGCGCCAATCAATCCGCAGCCGTCGCGGATCACCCCGGAACAATCCGTCATCCCGCTGCGGATGAAGACCTCCAACGGATCGAGCGTCGAACTCTCGTAATGAATGACCTCCACAAAACGTAGCGGGCGACCATCACGTAATTCCAATAACCCGCCGAATCGCGATGTGCTGGGGATCCCATGCTTCAGCAGCACCCCGTTCAACGTGATGGAGCAAACCGTGCAGAAGCCCAGCATTCCCGCCGGGATCACCTGCTCGCCTAGCACCTCGCCCGGCTCCAGCACGGCCAACAACTGACCCATGGCGCAACGACGTTCGAAAACGGCCGCGATCCGATCCGCATGGACCACCAGTTGTTCGGGGGATAGTATCGTCAAATTGACGACAACGGTACCCTGGCACGCCTGCAAATCGAACGTCATGTCGAACGTCAGCTTGTCGATCTGGGCTGCCAAACAGCCCACCCGCTGCAGCACCTGTGCGGCTCGCAACTCGGCCAACCCCTTCTCATTGATTGCCCTTCGTCGGCCCCGAGCTTCGATCAACCCCTCGTCATCCAATCGCTGCAGGTACAACCGCACCGTTCGCTCGCCAAGCTGCTGCCCGGCGGCGGCCAGATATTCCACCAGACGCCCGGCACTCGCTGGCCCAGCCATCTTGCTCATGGCCTGCAAAATCGCGGTTCGATTGCGGTCCTTTTTATCCATTTTTTCGCAGACCCGAATGATTACGTCGGCCAGTCCAACCCCAAATGTTCCCCGTCCTGCGGCATTTATTCCGCAAGATCGTACTTGATAGTACCGGATCATACTAGCCAGCGGCTGTGTTCGACTCGTTAGTGAGCCCTGTTTTCCTCATTTTTTGCAATTATTCGCCATTTTCCTCTGCAACTCTTTTCCGCGAAGGCGGAAATTAGTATAGTACGCGGTGCCGATGATCGGCAGAGAGATGCCGCAACAAGACCAATCTTATTTTCATGGCTTGAGGAGCTTTACTGCAATGCAACACGGAGTTTTCGATAAGGATGGCGGACGGTCTGCTCGCGTGGCGGCGTTCATGGAGCAGGTGGTGAACAAGAATCCGGGCGAATTCGAATTCCACCAGGCGGTGCAGGAGGTGGTCGAATCGGTGATGCCGTTGGTCGAGGCGACCCCCGTTTACCGCAAAACCAGGGTCTTAGAGCGAATGGTCGAGCCGGAACGAGTGATCATGTTCCGGGTGCCCTGGGTGGACGATCGGGGCGAAGTGCAGGTCAATCGGGGTTTTCGCGTGGAAATGAATAGCGCCATCGGCCCCTACAAAGGCGGGTTGCGGTTTCACCCCACGGTGACACTGGGCGTGCTGAAGTTCCTGGCGTTTGAACAGGTGTACAAGAACAGCCTGACGACCTTGCCAATGGGCGGCGGAAAGGGCGGATCGGATTTCGATCCCAAAGGCAAAAGCGACGGTGAAGTGATGCGGTTTTGCCAGTCGTTTATGAGCGAACTGTATCGGCATATTGGGCCGGATACCGATGTCCCGGCAGGGGATATTGGTGTCGGAGGGCGTGAGATCGGGTTCATGTTCGGACAGTATCGCAAGTTGGCTAATCGGTTCTGCGGGGTGCTGACCGGCAAGGGCCTGGAATACGGCGGGTCGCTGCTGCGTCCCGAAGCGACCGGGTACGGCGCGGTGTATTTCGCTCAGGAAATGCTGGCCACACGCGGCGAGAGCGTCCGTGGCAAAACGGCGACCGTTTCCGGGTCGGGCAACGTGGCTCAGTACACAACCGAAAAACTGAACGAGCTGGGTGCCAAGGTGATCACGCTGTCCGATTCCAACGGGACGATCGTGGACAAGGCGGGGATCGATAACGAGAAACTGCAATGGGTGCTGGAACTGAAGAACATCCGTCGCGGTCGGATCAGTGAATACGTGGAAAAATTCAAAGGTTCGGAGTACCTGCCCGAGCAGGGACCTTGGAGCGTGCCGTGCGATCTGGCGTTTCCCAGCGCGACACAGAACGAGATCGAAGAGCAGGACGCTCGGGATCTGGTCAACAACGGCTGTGTCTGCGTTTCCGAGGGCGCCAACATGCCCACGGTTCCCGCAGGCGTCGATGTGTTCCTGGAAGCCCAGATCCTGTACGGTCCGGGCAAAGCAGCCAACGCTGGCGGCGTGGCAACGTCCGGACTGGAAATGAGTCAGAATGCGGGGTTGACTTCGTGGACGCGCGAAGTGGTGGACGAAAAGCTGCAGGAGATCATGCGGGCGATCCACGCGAACTGTGTCCAGTACGGCGACCAAGGCACTTTTGTGAATTACGTGCGCGGCGCCAATATGGCTGGGTTCGTCAAAGTGGCGGACGCCATGCTGTCTCAAGGCATTATCTAGCTGACGGAGCGTAGGCGATGGCCATGGATTCTCAAGTCGGCACGGGGTTGCCGGATCTGGACCGGTTGCTGCGAGGGTTGATTCCGGGCGACAATCTGGTCTGGCAGTTCGATAACATCGAGGACTTGGCGCCCTTCGTTCCCCCCTATTGCCAACGGGGGTTGGACGAGGGGCGCAACGTGGTCTACTTTCGCTTCGCAGATCATGCACCGCTGGTTCCGTCGGCGCTGCCGGTCCGCGTCTGCGAGTTGCGGCCGGACCAGGGGTTCGAGCAGTTCATCATGGCGGTGCACCAGGTGCTGCACGAATCGGGCCGCTTTGCCTACTTCGTTTTCGATTCGCTGACCAAGTTGGCCGAGACCTGGTACAGCGATCGTATGCTGGGCAATTTCTTCCGCTTAACCTGCCCCTACGTCTACGATATCGAATCGCTGGCCTATTTCCCGATCCAGCGAGGCTGCCATTCGTTCCATGCCCTGACGCCGATCACCGACACGGCTCAGGTGGTGCTGGATGTGCATCGGCATCGGGAGCAGATCTACTTGTATCCGAACAAGGTCGAACATCGTTATTCGCCGACCATGTTCATGCTGCATGCTTGGGAACCCGATGGCTTTTCGCCGGTGACGGAGAGTTCCACGACCGCCGAGATCCTGACGTCCATGCCCTGGTCCGGCTCGGATTTCGAGCGGTTGCGAGAAGGGATCTGGAACCGCAGTCTGTCGCAAGCGGCCGATACGTGGGACGCCGTCAAGCAAGGAAAACGATCGACCGACGAGGCTCGCACGGCGCTGAAGACGGTGCTGCGGATGATGGTCTCGCACGATCCGCGCATCCTGAATCTGGCGGAGAAATACCTGACGCTGGAGGATGTGCTGCGCATCGGGAAACGGGTGGTGGGCACGGGATTGATCGGCGGCAAAGCGATCGGGATGCTGCTGGCCCGCGCCATGCTGAAGAAAGCCGATGATCGCTGGGCCAACCTCCTGGAACCCCACGATTCGTTCCATATCGGTTCCGACGTGTTTTACTCGTTCCTGGTCGAAAACGGTTGCTGGTGGATGCGGCAGAAACAGCGCGACGCCGCCACCTTCCTGGACGGGCTGCAAGAGGTCCGCCGCCGGATCATCATGGGACCGTTTCCCAAGTACATCGAAGACGAATTCGCAGAGATGCTGGCCTACTTCGGGCAATCGCCGATCATCGTCCGCTCCAGCAGCTTGCTGGAGGACAACTACGGGAATGCGTTCTCGGGAAAATACGAAAGCGTGTTCTGTGCGAATCAGGGGTCGCACCAGAAGCGATTGGCCGATTTCCTGGCCGCCGTGCGAACGATCTACGCCAGTACGATGAGCGAAAAAGCGCTCCGCTACCGCGCCCAACGCGGCTTGCTGGAGCAGGATGAGCAGATGTCGCTGCTGGTCCAGCGAGTCTCCGGTTCGCGCTACGGTCATTCGTTCTTTCCTCATGTCGCCGGCGTGGCCTATTCGCGCAACCCGTATGTATGGAGCCAATACATCGATCCCGAAGCCGGGATGTTGCGGCTGGTGTTCGGGCTGGGGACGCGCGCGGTCGATCGGGCTGATGATGACTACACGCGGATCGTGGCGCTCAATGCGCCCGAGCGGCGTCCCGAAACGGGGTTCGAACAGGTCCGCCAGCACTCGCAACGCAAGGTCGATGTGATCGACCTGGAGGCCAACCAGTTGACCGCCTACCAGTTCGTCGACCTGGTCTCCCAGTGTCAGGATTTGCCGCTCCATCTGTTCGCCTCGCCCGACGAAGAACTGGCACGACGCCCCGAAGCTCGGGGACTGGCCCCACATGCCACGTCGGTCCTGACGTTCGACGAACTGTTGACCGAAACACCCTTCGTCCCGGACATGCGGCAGATGATGAGCATCCTGCAAGCGTCGTATGGATGCCCGGTGGATGTCGAATTCACGGCCAACGCGTTCCCCAAAGCCGGGTACCGGATCAATCTGGTCCAATGCCGCCCGTTGCCTATCCTGGCCGACGCTACGCTGTCGGAGCTGGCCAGTCACGTTCCCGAGCAGGATCGGGTGCTGCAAGCCAGTTCGGCCATCATCGGCCGCAGCCGGTCGGTGAGCATCGATCGGGTCGTGTACATCGTGCCGTCTTTGTACGGCCAGTTGCCGATGGGCGACCGGTACGCGTTGGCTCGAATGATCGGCCGCGTCATGCATCCGAAGGAATCGCCGGCTCCGGAAACGGTCATGCTGATCGGTCCGGGCCGCTGGGGCACGCAATCTCCGTCGTTGGGGATCCCCGTCAGCTTTCACGAGATCGATCGCGCTTCGGTGCTGTGCGAGGTGGTGGCGATGCGGGAGGACTTGGTGCCCGATGTATCGCTGGGGACGCACTTCTTCAACGATCTGGTCGAGATGGATATCTTGTACGTGGCGGTGTTTCCCAGTCGCCCGCAAGACGATTGCAATTTCGAGTTTTTCGAATCCTGCCCGAATCGACTGACCGATTTGATTCCGGAAGCCGAACCCTGGGCGTCTGTCCTGCGAGTGATCGATGTCCCCTGGTCGCAGGATGATTCACGGCGTCTGGAGCTGCATGCCGACACCCACCGCCAAAATCTCCTGTGCTACACAACCGACCAGACGTGACGCAACCTTGCAGCTTTTCAGGGCGACTGGTACAATCCAGGTTGTTAATTCGCCAGTTCAGCTTTCGTTCCGGGGTGATTGTCACGACGTGTTGGCCATTTGGTAAGCACGCGGCTGGTTGCTTTGGATCGGCGCAATCATGAACGTTGCCCGATCTTCGCCCCCCTAGAGCGAGACTCGACTTTTTGTTGATGAAGTAGCTCGCCGGCTTCCGGAGGCTTCTCCGGGCAGACGGCGGAGTTTTCGTGTTTGAAGCGAGTCCTTGAGAGCAAAGGAGTCTTGGCGATGAGTGATCAGAGCCCCCGAAGCCCCCAGCCGTGTTGTGCCGCCGGATGTTGTTCGTTGCTCGGCCGGCGCGACTTCTTATCCAGTCTCGGTGTGTTTGGCGGATCGGCGCTAGCGATGCAATTGAACTGGTTCGGCGCCGCCGTTTCTCAGGCGTACGGCGACACGCCCCGATCCGTTTCAAGCCGCCGCCCGGTCGTGCGCGCGGCGTTCACCAGGCAGCCCATGGATCGATACTGGATGGGGTGGCCGGGTGCGGCTTACGACATCGCGGCCAGCCAGCAGCGTTATACCGAGGTGTTGAGCAAGGCGGGTGAGCAATTGGGCGTCACGTTGGACATTGTAGCCCAGCCGCTGACCGACGACGCCAGGGTCGACGCTTTTGTCCAGGCCACTTCCGAATCCCCGCCCGACGGGGTCATCCTGACCGTGATGGGCCTGCATCCCGACGGCTGGAGCCAAGTGCGGCGGTTCCTCGATCATCGTGGCGATCTTCCCACGCTGGTTTTCGCTCCGCAAGGCACCCAGTTCACGCCCACGCTACAACCGTTTCGTGAGATGCCGCGCATGTTCGTTGGCGCTACGCAGGACGTCCAATGGTTGGCCACTGCCGTTCGCATGATCAAGACAATCCACCAGATGGCTTCGACACGGATCGCCGTGGTGCACCGCGACGAAACACGCGAGCAGCAGCTCGATCCGCTGGGCACGGTGCTCTGTCACATGCCGCTCCAGCGGTTCGCCGAGATCTACGACGCCACCGAGGATTCGGTCGAGGCGAAGGATCTGGCAGCCGTCTTTCGACAGCATGCCAAGGATGTCATCGAGCCCGATCAGGCGGAAATCCTGGAAGCGGCACGAACCTACGTCGCCAACCGCCAATTGATGGAAGCCACCGGATGCCAGGCGGTCACCATGGACTGCCTGGGCCTGATCCGCGACCGCCGCACGCCCCCACCCTGCATGGCTTACATGCAATTGTTGAACGAAGGCACGTGCGGCGCCTGCGAGCGGGATATCACCGCCACGTTGTCGCTACTGCTGAGCAGCTATTTGCTGGACCGGCCCGCCTTTCTGCACAACCCTTCGCCGAATACGGTCCGCAATACCTACATGGGCGCGCACTGCACAGCCCCCACAAAGATGGATGGTTTCGACGCTCCGGACGCGGAGTTCGTGCTGCGATCGCATCACGAATCGGATTGGGGAGTCGCACCGCAGGTGTTGCTGCGCGAAGGTCAGGCGGTGACCATGATGAAGTTCCTCAATCCGGGTGAACTGATGGCCTGTACGGGTACCCTGTTGGGAAATATTCAGACGCGGCCCGACGATGGGGTTGGCGGATGCCGCACCGCCTTTGAGATGGCCGTCGACGACGTGAACGACACACGCGATATCCGGGGCCATCACAACGTGTTGATCTACGGCAAACACATGCCCATGTTGAAAGCTTACTGCCAGTTAGCCGGCCTGGGTATCAGCCACATCACCGGCAAGTCCGTGTGAAAGCAAAGAATCCATCGAGAGCTCGACAGGACAGGAGGTCCGTCCTGGCGAGTTCATCGGTCGTGCATCGGTAAACTCGAATTCCTGGAAGGAGAGTCGTCATGAGAGATCGCATCGGTCGGCGCACCATGCTGCAGTCAGCCGTTTGGGGCGTTGGCTCCTGGTGGGTTTTGCGCAACAGTCGTTCGGCGCGAGCCTTTCACGCGAACGAAAAACTGAATCTGGCCGTGGTGGGCGTGGGGCGTCGAGGAACCGCGCTGGCCGAGGCGGTCGGCCGAGTGGGCGAGCGTGTTGTGGCCCTGTGCGATGTGGATCAGCGCCGCGCCGGCCCGTGGCAGGAAAAGCTGCCAGACGTACCCTGGTACCAGGACTTCCGCCAAATGCTGGATGAGCAGGACTCGCGTCTGGATGGGGTGATCGCAGCGTTGCCCGCCCATAACCACACGGCGGTCGGTGTAGCGGCGATGGCGCAAGGCAAGCATGTCTATCTGGAAAAGCCCTGCGCCCGCACCGTTGGCGAAGCGCGGGCACTGCGGCGAATCGCCACCAAGCAACAGGTCGCCACGCAGATGGGCAATCAGGGCATGGCCACCGATTCGTTTCGCCGTACGCTGGAGCTGATTCAGGACGGGGTAGTAGGCGAGATCTGCGAAGCCCATGTGTGGTTCGCGCACGGCGGTCCGGGACCGCGCGAGTTGCCGACCGGCCACCAGCCCGTGCCGGACTATCTGGACTGGGACGTTTGGTTGGGCCCGCTGGCGCTGCGACCCTATCACCCGGCTTGGATGTCCGGCATTTGGCGCGAGGTCGGCGCGGGAAACCTGGGCTATAACGGGTCGCACGGAATGAACCTGACCTTCAAAGGCTTGCGGCTGGGCGCCTTGTGGGGCACCGATGCCCATGCCGCAGGCACGATCCGCGTCCAATCAAGGCCCGCCGAATTGTCGCCGCACACGTTCCCCCGCTGGCAGACCGTGCGGTACGATATCCCGGCACGCGGAGACCTGCCCCCCGCCCGCATCCACTGGCACAATGCAACCCCTGCTGAACTCGAACGGCAAGGGATCTGGCAGCAGTTGACCCAAATCGCCGGCCAGCCGCCGGTATCGGAGGGTAGCTGGACTCCCGAGTCCGGCTCCCTGTTGGTTGGCAGTCGTGGTGTGGTACACACCAACGCCCACAACTCCATCTGCCGCTTGCTGCCGGAGAGCCGTTTTCCGGAACCCGTTGGTCCGCCTCGGCGTCTGCCTCGCATCCCGGGGCACGAACGCGAGTGGATGGCTGCGTGTCGAGGCCGCGGTACGCCGCTGTCGAACTTCGATCACTCGGGGCCGGTCATGGAGCTTTTGTTGCTGGGTAATGTCGCCTCGTTGTTCGAAGAGCCTCTGGAATTCGACCCCCAACAGGGCAGAATCCTGAACAACGAAGACGCCGACCGTCTGCTCGATCCCCCGCGCCGCGAAGGTTGGCAACTGGACGGCCCAGCCAGCCAAGCTCTGAAAAACCGGTCGGGTTAACGATGGTACGCCATCTTCCGAAAAGCTGTAGTATCTGGTGCTAAGGACCTAACGATGATCGGTCGCGGTGATGATGTTTCTGCTGTCAGCAATCTGGTACGATTCTTCTCTTGTTCCCTGCTGCTGGTTTGGCTGCTATCGGCTATGGCGATCAGGGTGACGGAAGCGGATGATTTCTGCCCGATGGCCGATCTGCCACCGTTGCTGGAGTTTGCTGACGGACGCCCGGTCCGGACGGCGGATCAATGGCCCCAGCGGCGCGAGGAGATTCGTCGCCTGTTGATGCAGTCCTTCACCGGTTCGCCGCCCGAGGCCGTGCCGGCGGTGATTGCGGGCGAAGTGCTGGAAACGCGCGCCGATGACGACGGGTCGAAGCGGCAGCGTATTCGTGTGACGCTCGACACGCCCAACCGTCGCTCGTTCGAGATGTGGCTGTGGCTGCCGCCGGGAACGGGGCCTTTCCCCTTGCTGTTGACGGCGCCCCGCGATTACCAGATCCCTTGGGCCGAACTGGCGGTTCAGCGCGGTTACGCGGTCTGCCTGTACCCGGGGGTGGACAGCCATCATCGCGAACCGGCCTATCCCGGATACGACAGCATCTGGCAGACGTTCCGCGACGAGTACCCGCAGGCCAATTGGACCGAGATTCTGGCCAAAGCGTGGCTTGCGAGCCGCACGCTGGACTTTTTGCTGGATGCCGAACAAGGCTATCCGCTGGTTGTCAACCAGGTCGGCATCATCGGATTCTCTAGGTATGGTAAACAAGCGATGATCGCCGCGGCCATGGACGAACGGATTACGGCCGTCGTGGCGCGCAGCCCCGGTTCGCCCGCGTCGTGTCCCTATCGATTCACGTCGCGCGACACGTTTGCCGAGGCGCCAGCCGACTTTCCCAGCCAATGGTTTCTGCCATCGCTTCGGCAAACCACGGGCCGCGAGCATCAATTGCCGATGGACGCCCACGGGTGGTATGCCCTGATCGCACCGCGGCGTCTGCTGGTGCATACGGCCTATAACGACGGCAGCGAGCCGACTTGGGCTGTCGAACGAGCCTACCTGGCGGCACGGGAAGTGTATCGATTGCTGGGCGATCCGGACCATCTGCGGATTCATTACCGCCGGGGAGCCCACAGCCCGATCACGGACGAGCATCGGCGGCAGAACATGGACTGGTTCGACCTGGCTTTTGGACGAGGCGAAAGCGACCCGCAGGACTTTCCGGAGCGTTTGCTGCACCATTTCGACGTGGATACTTGGAAGGCGCAACAAGCCCGGGCCGATCTTACGATCCCGCCACGGGCAACGGATGGATCGGAGGCACGGGACGCGACCCGCCAAGCCGTTGCCTGGATGCTGGGGCACGGCCCCGCAACAATCCCCGAGGACGACCGGCCCCCTTTCTTGACTCAGGAGCAGTCGGCCATGATGACTCACGACCGCTGGGCGGTCGCGGAGGTCGACCGATTACCGGTTCGTTTTGGTGGGGATGTTCGCGGGAACCTCTATTTTCGGCGAGACGCGACCGGACCACAGCCGGTCGTCATCTGGCTGCATCCGTACTCGTACCACAGCGGCTACAACGAGGGCTACGGTGTCGAGGGGACGACGGTTTATCATCGCTTGGCTCAAGCCGGATTCGTCGTGCTGGCTTACGATCAGTGCGGGTTCGGGATGCGACTGTTGGAAGGTACCGACTTTTACACCCAGCATCCTCGCTGGTCGCGGCTGGGACGCATGGTGCATGACGTGCGCGGCGCGCTCGATTTCGTCATCGAGGGGCAAGGGCAGATTTCACCGCCGGGCGTGGGCCAGAACGTACCGGAGTTCGACGGGTCCCGAGTGTACCTGCTGGGATACTCGTTGGGGGGCATGGTGGCGTTGCATGCCGCCGCTCTGGATCCGCGGGTGGCCGGGGTCGCCAGCTTCAGCGGTTTCGCTCCGCTGCGAACCGCCAATAACGACGCGCGTACCACCGGTGGACTCGCCCGCCTGTGGCAATGGCATGCTTTGGTGCCTAAGCTGGGATTATTCGAGGGACGCGAGGCCGAGATCCCCTACGACTATGAGGACCTGCTGCGGCAGATCGCGCCCCGGCCCTGCCTGATCGTGGCTCCCCTGCAAGACCGCAACCACCCGGCGGATCAGGTCCGCAGCAGCGTGGAACGGGCGAGTCATGCCTGGGCCGACGTGCCTGCAGACGAAGGACTTACTGCCCTGTATCCGGATGATATCTGTCGGTTTCAGAGTTCCCAGCATCAGGTTGTTTTGGACTGGCTGACCGGTAGGCCCTGAAAGGCGGCGTGCCAAGCTGTTGGACCGTGAGCTCGGGTTGGACGCCACCACGCAAGTCTCGTCTTGCCCGAGGACCGTGCAGATCATCAAATCGCCCATGGATTCCAACTGCACAACTCGGTGAATGCCCGAGCAATTCAAGTTCTACCGATTTTGGGCGGATGATCAATACTCTGAAACCCTTTCTTTTTCTAGCGCCAGTTTCCAAGTTACGTGCGTAGGCTTTGTCTGAAAAGGGGCCTGACCCTCTCTGGGCACACCGTATTGCCCGAGTTTTCAGCGTGCCCTCCAAAGGGTCAGACCCCTTTTCAGACAAAGCTTAGTTCGTGTAGTGTAACGAAGGATCCGGCCTGTTCGATGCCCGGTTTTCACCGGGAGATTCGGGCATTTTCGTTTCTGGGGCAACTGCTTGGTGGGTGCCGTCGGTGTATGACCTAAACATCACGGGATTTGAACGGACGCCGAAACATGCCCAGCCTCACCAACAAAGTCATCCACGGAAAAACCTACTACTACGCCCGCGAATGCAAACGCGTCAGCGGAAAGCCGAAGATCGTACGCACCATCTACCTCGGCTCCCTGGACAACATCCTCAACGCCGTCCAGCAAGCAAAGCAACCACTCCAGCACGAGTCCGTTGATATCGCCGCCTTCGGCGATGTGGTTGCCCTCTGGGATCTCGCCGAACAAATCGGTCTGGTCGACATCATCAACCGCCATGTGCCCAAGCGAAGGCAGGGACTTTCCACCGGTCAGTACTTGCTGTTGGCTGCCATCAACCGCGCGGTCCATCCCACCAGCAAGGCCAAACTGGCCGATGGGTACCGGCAAACGGCCCTCCCGCGTTTGCTGCCCGCCACGGCCCGGCAACTTTCCAGCCAGTCCTTCTGGAACCACATGGACTCCTTTGAGGAACACCACATCGAAACCATCGAACGCGAACTCTCCCAGAGACTGATCGATCAATTCCAGCTCTCGCTCCGCACGTTGACCTACGACGGCACCAACTTCTTCACCTACCTCGACACCAACAATCCCGCCGAACTCGCCGAGCGCGGCCACAATAAATAGAAACGCAATGACCTGCGGCAGGTCAGCCTGGGGATGATGGTCAGCACCGACTTCCACGTGCCGTTGTTTCACAAGGTCGATGCGGCCACCAAGATCACCATCGCCTGCAGGTACACCTTGCGGCCCAGAAACCGACACTTTGCACCAAACGATGGTCCATAATTCAGTACTCCGAGGTTGCCGAAAACTCTACGGAGTACACCCCTCGCGAACCGAGATCCAGCGATCAGGCTCCGCGAGGGGATTTTTTTGCAACTATCAGGCAGCTTGCGCAGATTCTAGCGATTTTATCGCTCCTATCTTGCTCACGCTCACATGTCCGGCTGGAACTGTAGGCCGTGAAAGGGATTTGGTAGGGCACGATGCGAGGGAACCAACTCCATGGTTGCACAAAAAGTAGGACGGATTGGGCAGGCAAACGGTCTTGGATGCTGCGATCGCGGATGTCGGCGTCGAACGGCCGAGCGGTCACCAGCAAGATACATGCCGCGCTGGCATACTGGACGACTCGACCGACGGAAGGGCGCGAACCTTGCTGATCCGGTACCCTCTGGATGAGCGACTGGACGCCGCCATTGCGGCGGATTGCGTCGGCGCGGCGTGGACATCACGACGACCGTCGAGGCGCGTCTTTCTGACGGAACAAAAGGACAGGCATTATCCTTCGGGACTCAAGCGGAAAATGCCTGTCCTTTTGTTAGCGGGTGTTGGGGGCGGTCAGACGGGAACCGC
>REEF01000786.1 GCA_007695205.1 Planctomycetaceae bacterium | reverse complement strand
ACCCACAAAAAGGTTGCCCTGCATGATCCGTGTTAGCCCTTTCATTCGGGCACGGGCAACGACTAATCTCGCTTGGTCGCCGTTTCGCCATCGCCGGCCAGGTGCAGCGTTTGCTTGATGTCCTCCCACAGGGTCAAACTGGGGACATAGATCCGGTCGCCTGGCAACAGTTGATAGTTGGTCGAAACTTCGCCAAGTTGGACAATCTGTTGGTAGCGAACCGGCAAGATCAACGGTTGGCCGTCGTGGCATGGCCGCGTGAGGATGATTTTGCGATCGTTTGCACGGCTGCACAGGCCGCCGGCGGCGATCAAAGCATCGAGCACGGTTTCGTGGCCGTTGAGTGAATAGGCCCCCGGGGCGTTGACGTCGCCCATGACGTAGTACGCGCCGCCTTCGCGGCTGACCAAACGTACCGAAACATCCGCATCGACTGCCGGGTCGAAATCGTCATGATCGGGGCGGTGAGACGCCAGTCGTGTCGTCCGCTGGCGTTTGTCGGATTCCACGCGAGCGACGGCAAGTTGGATCTCACCTTGAATGTCTTCGATTGTCTTGCCAACGACTTGCAGCCGGCCGTAACTGCCCAGATCGATCGTTCCGTCTTGTTGAACCGTCTGGTCACTGGGGAATCGCACCGGGCAATTGAAATCGCTCGGCTCCACCACCAACACGTCTCCCGCTTCGATGCGATGCGACGGCAGAGCGACTTTGGCTAACTCGGTTGGCAGTCGTGGGGCGTTTCCCGCCAGGCGACGTGCCTGGTCGGCCCCCTTGAGCAGCCCGTGATTGCCATGCGAGACGGGCAGGCCGAGCTTCGACGCAGTACGGCATCCCGCCAGCGAGACGACCAGTATCGCCAGGATCACCGCCGCCTTGGACGCTGGTTCCAATCCGCAGCGTCGGCTAGCTGAGCACCGGTTGCGCCGCGGATAAAGAAACGCAGTGCCTGCTGTGCCAACTGACGAGCCGGTTGCAGTTGCAGGACCGGCCGAGTCGCGGTGCCACCGACCGCAACATGGACGACTCGGTTCTTCAAGATTTCGTTGGCCTGAGCCAACAGCGCCACTGGAGCCGGGGCAGCGAGCATCAGCGGCGATTGGGCCAACGCTAACCACTGGTCCGCCGGGCCACCACGCAGCGTGCTGGCCGTGACCATGAAGTTTAACCGGCCTGCAAGTGTCGCTTGGCCTTCGGCCAATATTTGAATTCGGTTTTGCCACAGGGCCAACTGCTCCAATCGCACGGTGCCCCCACCGAAACTACCATACAGATATCCGCCATCATCTACGGTGTCTGTTTGTAACAACTCGGGGAGTTGTATCATCTGGGGGAGTTTATCTAGTATCGGAACCTGTAACGGTTGGACCTTAGTCAAATCGAGATCGAACTTGCCCTGTAACTGATCAACGCTGGTTGCTTTGCGAGCATTGATCGTGACTTGGCCATCGATCACACCCAGCCCCAGCGAACTGGTTTGCAATAACTTTGCGGTATCGATACGGTTCAGGCGAATCAACGTTTGCGTCGACAGGCCGCCCGCGAAATCACCGCGGCTGGTGAGCAAGGCTTTGCCGCCGCCCAGTTCGATTGTTGCGCCTCGGCAGTTCCAGCGCATGGTCGCAGAGCGGGGCGAATAATCCCAATCGATCGGCACGCGGGCATGGCGAACCAGCAGGTTGGACACCGCCGCGTTATCCACGCTGAGGTCGGCCCGGCCTGTCATGTTGCCATCGAGTTTTGCTTGCACGCTGATACTCGCCGTTCCGGATGCCGCTAGCGATTGCCAGGCCGAGCTGGCGCGGCGTAGGTTGACACGGTCTGCGACAACGTTCAGGCGACCTCGCGGGCGGCCATGGCGCAGTTCCAGTTCGCCCTGCCCCTGCAATTGCCCGTCGACCAAACGCCCGTCAAGCTTTTCCAGCCGCAAGCGATCCGAACGCACGGCGACCGTGGCGTGGATTCTGTCGGAAACGCGCAGGGCACCCGAGCTGAGGTGTTCAACGGTGATGCTGCCGATGCCCAATTGCGAGTCGGCGATCAACTGAGTATCCCGGACAAAACTGGCACTCAGACGGCCGCCGATCCTTTGGTGATTTCGCGATGCGAACAGGCCGTCGGCCAAGCGCCCCAGCGAAACGCCGCTCAGTGTTGCAGTGGCCCGAAACGGCAACGAGTCCAGCGTTGGTGGCGATTCACTGTTGGCAAAATCGACCAATTCAGCGAGGACCGCGGTGGCGGCGCATTGCGCCTTGCCCTCACAGCATTCACCGACCACTTGGGCCACCAGCTTGCCATCGCGGACTAGCAATTCGTTGTGGCCGAGTGTGACGGGCAGTCCGGCGATTCGAAGCTTTTCGCCCTGCATTTGGCCGACGGCGGACAGGGTGGACCAGTCGCCCAGTGAACTCAATCGGACTTGGCCCGCCAGCGTTCCGCTCGCAGCGACGTTCAGGCGAGCCACTTCGACAAGCCGCTTTAATTGAATGTTTTCAGCCTGCGCGGTGACGGTCGCTCGCGTCCAGTCAAGCTCTTGCAACTGGGCAGCGAGCTCGTACGAACCGCCTAAGAAATCAACGGACTCGCTGGTCAGTTTGACCCCGTCACGGCTGGCCTGCCAGTTCAGTGACGCATCACCGAGTGGTCGAGCCTGATACCGTGTGCGGCGCAGTTGTACATCGCCTTGGGCCGTCCAGTCGCCGGTAACCCCCAGCCGAACGTGGCCTTTCAACTCGGCTTGGCCATCCAACGGAAGCGGCGCCTGCGAATAGTGTTCAGCGAGCTTGGCGACGTCGGCCAAATTGAGCGGCTCGGCGCGAAAATAGCAGCCGAGATTCGCGACCGGGTTGAACTGGCCACTGGCCCCAATCCGGCACGACATGTCGCGCCACACGATCGTAAACTCCGGGATCTCCAGTCGCCCTTGCGTCACCCGGCCAGGGCACTGGAAATCGTCGAGCTGTTCGTTGGCGATCCGCAAGTGGTGGCCATTGAGTATCCAGTTGGCATTCCACGACTCGGCACTCAGGATCGACTCGCGCGGCACCGTGGCATCCAGCCGCAATGAAAACGTCCCACCGGTATGACCCGGGGAGCTTGCCGAGCCAGACGCAACCTGGTGCTGCAACTGGAGGCGGGAAGTGATGCGGACCACTAGGTCGCGGCCTTCTTGAAGTCCGACGACGGCGTCCAGTTCGGCGCGGCCGGCGATTTCCCGTGAAGCCGACTCGATATCGACAGGGATCGACGACCGCACAGCCCCGTCGGCAACTCGGAAACTCGCAGTCGTATCGGCGAGTTGCCAACCGTCACTGCCGCACTGGCGCAGCTCGACGTCTGCGAACGCTTGCCAAGCCTCGATGTCGGCAAGCTGCGGCAGCCGAACGGCGGCTGAGCCGCGCAGGTCAACCTCGCCCTGCAGCGTTTCTAAACCCAACGGCTGTCGCAGACGCCCGAGCTGGACACCAGCGACATTCCAATCGATCTTGGCCATCGGATCGGGTTCGTCCGCAGAGACTTTGGCCTGCAAACGCAACTGGCCGCCGAGCACTTGCGCCAGTTTGGCCTGGAGGGCGATCTCGCGGCCGCCGACAACCTGCAGCTCCAGTCCGCTGGCCACTTCGTCCACCGTGCCAGCCTGCTCGACCACCAGTCTCCCACCTTGAAGATTCAGCAGTGCCAACGGAAACGGGCGATCTCGCGGCGTCGAACTCGTACCAGGCAAAGGCGGCAACCGGCTGATCAGGCCACCATCTTGCGTCAACCGCAATCGAAGCGTCGGCTGATCGATTCGAACGGCTCGTAACCAAACGCCCTCACGCCAACCCTGCTCAATCGACGCCGTGATGGCGATCCGCTGGACCGTCAGCAATGTTTCGTCGCAATCGCCTTGCTCGGCAATCCGCAACCCCTCGATCCTGATCCAAGGCAGACCGACATCGACCCACTGAAGCGTGATGGGGGCTCCCAGCCAGTGGCTACCCAGGCGTTCAATTGCCTGTCGGGCAATCCAGTTGCGCATCACCACGGCGACCAGTAAACCGACGCAACAACCCAGCACAGCACGACGCAGTCGCTTAGAGCCTATCCGAAAAGGGGTCTGACCCTTTGGAGGCGAGTCGATTTCATTGTTTTTTTGGCCTCGCCGGAGAGGGTCAGACCCCTTTTCGGATAGGCTCTCACTGCGGCGTTTGCTGCGACGAGTCGAACCGGCATTATCCACGGGCATCGTTTTTCTAAAAATGGATCGCTGTTCGTCATTGACCCGTATTGCAATAGGCTGTCTGAACCGACCACGTCAATGTCGTGGGCAATCACCGCTTGCCAGCGCGGTGTCCCCACGGGTTACCACGGGTTACGACGGTTCATGCGGCATTCAGACTCACCATTCGCTGTCGCACTGGCGCGGGAACATCGCTCCAATCGGCGCGATGACCGCCGTCCATGCGGGATTCCATCCGTGGGATTTCGTCGATCGCGTGTCGCACGTACTGCGTCGCCACCCGACACAACTCGTCCATCTCGCTATTGCTGATCCCCAAGATCCGCAACGTCTCTTCGCAGCACAGCGGCAACATATACTCGGTGCCATCGGACTTCGTGGTGACCGATGAATTCGTGATGTTATTGATCAGGTTCTCGCGTCCAGCGTGCTCGGCATCAAACCGCGTGCTGGCCACCTTGGCGATCGTGGGGCAAGCCTTCAGCGACAACCCGTCTCGGTAGACGACGATCCGAAGTTCGTACTTATGCCCTTCGAGCCGATGCTCCGGGGCCTCGATCACGTCCGAATCGATGAACTCACAAATCGTGTAGGGCAGTGCGCCGCCGACTGCCGCGTAGTACTCCTCCGTGACTCGCAGCGATTCATCGATCCGGCGGATTACCGACGCTTCGGATTCGTTGCGATCGAGGAAGAACTCGATGCCGTGCCCGATCCCGGTGCCGTGCGGCTTGATCACCGGACGACGTCCCAATCGCAACCAGCGAAGCACTGTCGAGATCAGTTCGGCACGATTTGTCGCATGGGCATAATTGACCCTCGATGGGAACGACCCACTCGGCTGGTGAACCAAGTGTTCATCCAACAGCGAGTAAGCCGCCCCCTTGTCGCCTCCGGCGAGGTATGTCCCGTTGATCGGGGTGAACTGCTTCATATCGATCTTGCCCTTGAACTTGCTGATCAAGTTCAAGCAGAAACGGTCGTTGACCGCACCGCTGACTTGACGGCCGTGCAGGTACACCCGTCCGTCAACACCGACCTCGCAGGCGTCGAGCAAATCTTTGATGTAGCCGATAACCACCGCCGATGCCCCTTCGCGAAACGTTTGGTTGCCATTGTCCAGACCGGCCAAGGTCACGATGTCGGCTTGTCCACCGGCATCAGCCAAACCGCTTTGCATCGCTTCGGCAAAGATTAACTTTTCATGCATCAACTTGTTCAATCGCGGCGATTCGTTGCATTCTTTGCCGGAGACCGGAAGCAACAGCACCGAATCGGGCGTCCAGCTCGAGCGGGCGACGCGTCGCAGGCTGGCGGCCACTGCGGTAACGACCGACTTGGGCATGTTCGAAACGCCGCCGATGCCGGTCCCATTGAGTTCGATTATGTGAAATTGTGCCCGGCCGTCCTCGCGAGAAACCAACACGTCCAAAGGGGCAACGACGAACGCGTCTTGTTGGGCTGCGGAGCGAAGTGGCAGGGTACTCGACTCTTGCCACGCTTCGAGCATCGAAGCGTCCTGACGCTGACGGATCGAGGCGCGATTTTCGAGCCGGTGACCGAGCATCGGAGAGGCGGCGACAACGGTTTCGAAACTCAGTTGAAACGGGTCAATCGTTGACATGATTCAATTTCCTCTTGAAATTGCGAGTTAATGTTTTGCGAATGTCGGCCCGATCGGATCGCACAGCAGATGGTGCCTACGGGAATCTTTCCCGCATGAGCCTTGGATCGATGAGGATAGCATTAAGGCAAAGCCCGTGCCAAACTGCGATAGCGATGCCGATTGTTTCTCTCGCAAGCCTGCGCAAACAGTTTGCGTGTCGTTGCTTACGAAAAATCGACGGACCAATTTGCAAGTTGGAGCTCAATCAGCCGACGGTAGAACTATTTTCAAATTTTCAGTGTAACAACTACATACGCCCCATCGATTGTCGACCGAAAGGCGATCACGATTTCACAGCGGGGACATGTGTTTTGCCTCAGTTGGACGCTTTGTCGAATCCGTGTGCTAGGGTTTAGCACTTACACAGGAGATTCCAAACGATGTCCACACGACGCATTTTAACGC
>REEF01000785.1 GCA_007695205.1 Planctomycetaceae bacterium | reverse complement strand
CGGTACGTGGACAAAGCCCATCGCCGTGGTAAAATCGGCTGGAACGTGGGACGGCACATCGAAGTTGCCCCGCATTACCGGCGACCGCACATGGCGCTGGTCTGGACCGGACGGGGACGGGCGGTGCCCAAGATCGTGCCGCGACGGGGCAGCGTGGTGCATCGGGAGTTGATGACAACCGGCATCAAGTACTGGGCCAAGACCGGCTTTCGGTGTGACTGCAGGCTCCGAGCGAGCGGGCGATGGCGGTACGCAAGGGTTCCCAAGTCCGGCCTCGCGGATACGCCGCGGAGAGTTCCACGGCACGTTGCGCGTGGCGGAGAGCGTCCGAGAGTCGTCCCGAGGTGGCCAAGTGAACCGCCATGTGCGCTTCGAGTTCGGCCTGTTGAGCCGCATCTTCGATCTCCCTGAGCCATTGCGCGGCCGCGCGCCAATCGGCGGATTCACGTCCCGCCGTCGCCCGCGCCAGCAGCGTAGCTTGGGAAGATTCCAGGCCGTTCAGATCGAGACCGGATCGCCCAAAGTGTGTCGACCAGTCACATTTGAACCATTGCCCGCTGCCCTGCTGATACGCAGAGGTTATCCCGTTCAGACTCATTCTCGTTGACCGCCAATCGATCCGGAGCCATGTCTCCTACGCGGCGCCGGCTACTCGCTTCTCGACGCCTTCACCCATGCCCTCCGGACACATGGGTGTCCGTACCCCGCCAGCTCAGGATTGGACATCGGCCGCCTTCCCCGGTTCGCCCTTTTTGCAGGATGCTTTCCCCAACCCCGGCTGGCAAACCGCTTCTTTGCACTTAGCGTGCCAACACGTGATCCATCGGTTATAATGCGCCTACGGGCGGGGCATCTCGTTCGGGGTAGTGATTCCTGCCTGTCCCGAGACGACGGACGGATTGCAAGACGCTTCGCGCGGACGGGCACGTCGGTCGCTTTTTTTCAAATCCGCAGTCGATTGGCTGAATTCTGGTCAGCCAGTGAACGAATTTTGGCCAAGTCTCCGGTATGTAGCAGAGGTGGTTGCCGTGCATGCATCAGCGTTGCGGATCGTCGGAACGTTTCTCGTGTTGGTGGCAGTGTGGCAATGTCTTGTCGGCCAGGACCATCGCGGACGGACGACTCCGCAAGACTGGGGGGACTGGCTGTTCGTCGGCGTCGCCGCTTTCGCGCTGTATGGCTTGGCTCTTTTCGAGACCCGGCGGGGAGCACCACGCAAAGCTTCCACTGCGCAGACACCGGCTCAACTCCTGCGCGCACAACGGCTGGAGAGCATAGGCATTCTGGTGGGAGGTATCGCTCACGACCTGAATAACGTGCTGACTCCCATCCTGATGGCCGCCAAACTATTGAGTAAGGAGAGCGGGGAGACGGAACGCCAGGGACTGGTGACGATCATGCAAGCGGGCGCGGAGCGTGGTGCGGATCTGGTTCGGCAACTACTGTCATTTGCCGGTGGGTTGGAGGGTGACAAAGTCCCGCTGCACCTGAAACACGTCATCCGCCAAGTCCACGCGCTGCTGGTCCGAACGCTGCCCAAGTCGATCCGGTTGCAGGTCTCCGTCGCCGATTCGCTGTGGCAGGTTGCTGGCGATGTCACGCAACTGTCGCAGGTGCTGATGAATCTATGCATCAACGCCCGAGATGCGATGCCGGAAGGGGGAACCTTGACCATTCAGGCACAGAATGCCCCGGTTTCCGACAACTGGGCGCGACAACACCGGGATGTGACCCCTGGCCCTTATGTGGCCGTCGTCGTGTCCGATACTGGGGGAGGCATTCCCCAGGATGTGATGGCGCGGATCTTCGATCCTTTCTTTACGACCAAAGAATTCGGACACGGGACCGGTCTGGGACTGCCCACGGTGATGGGAATCGTCAAGGGACACCATGGTTTCGTGGACGTTGAAACCGAATCCGCCAAGGGGACTCGATTCGCAGTCTACTTGCCGGCACGGATCGTCGCCCGCAATTCCCCGGACACGGCGCACACTGCCGAACCGCGCCACGGACAAGGTGAATTGGTCCTCGTGGTGGACGATGAACCAACGATTCTGGAGACGACCAAGGCCACTCTGACGGCCTACGGCTATCGGACTCTGACAGCCTGCGACGGGCGTGAGGCGGTCGCGAGCTATCGTCAGCGAGCCGGGGAAATCCAGGTGATTCTCCTGGATATGATGATGCCTACGATGGATGGCCTTGCTACGCTGAGGGAACTACGGTCCATCGATGCCCAGGTGCCGATTGTGGTCATGAGCGGGATGCCCGTCGAGGCGCGGGTGGAAAGTGCCTTTGCTGCGGGTGCCAACCTGTTTCTGCCGAAGCCCTTCGCGGGGGACCAGTTGGTGTCGTTGATCGAGGCCGCCTTGCACAGCCAGGCGACGAGCGATTAGTCTTTTTTGCGCGGAGGATTTTCCGGCCATGCCTACGATACTCGCCATTGACGACGAGCCTCTGATTCTGGCTTGCTTTCGCTACACGTTCACGGACCCCGAAATCAAGTTGGTCACCGCGGTCACAGGCAGCGAAGGCCTGGCGCGGTTTCGAGATTGTCGACCCGATGCGGTGATCACGGACATCCGTTTGCCGGACATGTCGGGAATCGAATTGCTGCAGCAGTTCCGCGAGTGGGATCCCAAGGTTCCCGTGATTCTCGTGACCGGACATGGGACGGCAGAGACGGCGATCGAGGCCATGCAATTCGGCGCGTTCGACTATCTGCTCAAACCGCTTGATCCCGAACGGCTGAAAGACTTGGCGGCTCGGTCCTTGGAGATGAGCCGCCTGATGCGGGTTCCGGCCAAAGTCCCCGACGAGACAGTCATCGACGATCGCGCGGACGTACTGGTGGGGCGGTGTCCCGCCATGCAGGAAGTTTTCAAGGCCATCGGTCGCGTGGCTGCGCAGAACGTGACCGTGCTGATCCTGGGCGAGAGCGGCACGGGCAAGGAGCTGGTGGCACGGGCCATTTACAACTACAGCCGTCGTGCGGCGGGCAAGTTTCTGGCTGTCAATTGCGCGGCGATCCCGGAATCGTTGGTGGAGAGCGAATTGCTGGGGCATGAGCGAGGCGCCTTTACAGGCGCCGATCGCCGCCGCATCGGCAAGTTCGAGCAGTGCCACGGCGGCACGCTTTTCCTGGACGAGATCGGCGACCTCACCCTGCTGACGCAAAGCAAGATCCTCCGCGTTCTGCAAGAACAGCGATTCCAGCGAATCGGCGGTAGCGAGTTGATTGCGACGGACGTGCGTCTGATTGCGGCCACGCATCGCAATCTGGAACAGATGATGCAAAACGGCCAGTTTCGCTCGGACCTGTACTACCGCCTGAAGGTCTTCACGATCCGCCTGCCACCCCTGCGTGAACGCGGGGAGGACCTGCGGTTGTTGATCGAGTATCTGCTCCACCGCTACGCCCGGGAACTGGGCAAGCACGTCGACCACATCTCTCCTCAGGCTTGGGAACTGATTCAAGGCTACTCCTGGCCCGGCAATATCCGCGAATTGCAGAGCGCTCTGAAGCAAGCGATCGTCCGAGCCAACGGCCCAGTCCTGCTGCCGGAATTCCTCCCACTCGCGATCCGATCAACGCCGCCTTCCGCGTCCGGTCCTTTGCCAAACGCAGCACTCGAAGCCGAATTGAACCGCTTGATCGCCACCCGCCTGCAGGCGGGGACTATCAGCCTGTACAACGACGTCATCTCGACCGTCGAACGGCAACTGCTGCTGGAGACGCTCCGGCACACCGGCCAGAACCGATCCGAAGCCGCTCGACTGCTGGGCATCAGCCGCTCGACCCTCCGCCTCAAGCTGGCCGCCCTCGGGCTTGTCGCGGACCAGCCTGCCCCCGGCCAGGAGCCGTAGACCTCAGTGAATCCTCGGCCGGATCTCGGATGGCGTGTTGTCTGTCGTTGGCGATCTGGAGCACTCTGTCGAGCCGGAAGTACCCGAATACTTCCCGGACCAGCGGACCAAGTCCGTGGAGAACGAGTCCTCCGCCGGAACAAGGAGCTTCAAACCGATGGATCGGTGGCTCAAACAGGAGACCGTTGCCGCAAAATTCTGGGTTCTTGCTTCGCACGGATGAGCGAGCGGATGTCCCGCTCGAATTCCGCAGATCTTTAGCGATCAAAATGCCCCGCCCGCTCAGGTTGATAACACAACCGTTCAACTCTGACCCGCCGCGGGCCGGCAGACACTGCGACCTGGACGACCTCGCCGATACGGCGGCCCAGCAACGCTCTCCCAAGTGGGTCCAGGACCGATATCCACCCTCGGGAGCTGTCGGCATCCTCGGGGTACGCGAGCGTGAAGCTCTCGGTCTCACCGCCGTCCAGGTCGCAGATCTCGACCGTCGAGTTCATGGTGACAACGTCGCCGGGCACCTCTTCGGCCAACACGCTGAAAGCGAAGTCAAGATCCGTTTCCAGCGCCACGAACTCGCGGTCGTGGCGGCCGCCCTCGTCAGCAGCCCTTTCCAACGAGCTTCCCAACCGCCGTCGATCGGTATCGGTGATCAGTATGGTGGCAATGGACACGTCGCACCTCCTCTATGCCGCGGACCACCGGCCCGTGGAATCCATGGTCGGACGAAACCCCTTTGGCCACTCTTCGCGATCCTCTCGGCGTCTTCTCCCAGCTTTCCGCGGGCTGTCAGACATCGAATCGCCCTTCCCTCTCCGGCTGGAAGACAAGGTCTTCCACCTTGGTTCGCACGAAATGTGTGGGCGATTCCCAGACGACAATGTCGCCGACGCGCTGCCCCAGAATGGCCACTCCTAACACAGCCAGGACAGACACCCAATTCTCCACTACGTTGGCAAATCCCGGATAGACTAAGGAACATGTTTCCACTACTTCGGTGTCCAAATCAAGCAAGCTGACCGTCGAGTTCATGGTGATCACATCCCGGGGGATGTGCGCCGGCTCGACGACCTGCCCTTGTTGCAGTTTCGCCTTCAGCGCGGCTAACCGCTCTCTTGGCACCCGCCTGCCGCGGATGCTGTCGCGCAACAATAGCACCAAACGTGAGTTATCGAGAGACGATAGGAGACATAGTGCTTGAGACATAGTATCACCGTTGGGTCGCTTTTTCGTTAGTAGGTATTTGTAGGACTTCATCAAGCTAATTCAGTGGGGCGAGGCAGTAACAACTTCCAAGCTCGCCTGCCTGTTCCCGCCCTGTGGTTCTGTCCGCGATCTGCACGACTCGGTCAACGTGCCTGTTCGCCTCTCGCACGACGGGCTTCCATGCGATGGCGCGGCAGCCTGGATGCAGCGTCTTCTTGCCGTCGGATGGTGGGCGCAGGACGGACAGCCGACCGGGCCTCGCCTCCCGGCCTGAACGACGCTTCAAGACGCCCCGCGCACCTGGCGCATCGATTGGTGTAGGGCACGGCTTCTAAACGCGTGCGGGGAATCGGCCGATCACATTCCTCGCATCGACCGTAGGTCCCGTTCTCCAGTCGTTCCAGAGAGTCTTCAATCTGTCGCAGGATCGTTTCTTTCTTGGCCCACAGCTGCATCGTCATTTCGCAGTCCGGCGCGATTGCCATTCGCATCACGTCGTCTCGCAGACGCTGCCTGAGTTCGTGCAAACGAGTTCGGTAGCAAGTGACATTTCTGGAAACCATCTGTTCTTCCTTTCACAAGTTCCCCGGGGTCAAAAAGTCAGTCTGCAACCGTTCGGCCGAGGCCGGAGCCGCAAGCTGGCCCGCTTGCTCAGGGGTTACACCAACAGCAAGGGTGTTGCATGTCGCGTGCCAAATCGAAGGATTGCCGGTGAGCCCACAACGCCGCCGTCTCGACGCCGACACGACATTCCATCGTTCGCAGCGTTACACGCTGCGGGACGTTGGGTAAGGCGGCCGAATTCGCGGGCCTGGCAGTCTTCTGCCCCAGCCTGAGAGCAGCGCAAGCCGAGCAGGCGATTTCACGCGGGCAGCACTCCGTGGCCGAAATTCGGCCAGGGGGCGCATGACTATCGGCCAGGGGATGGCCATCCAGTCGCCCCAATTCTTCCTCCAGGTGACCAACGAGCGGGACTGGGAGCTGGCCATATGCCCCTACTACAACTTGTGGTCGTCCATCGTACCGATGCTGACCCGACTGAACTTGGCCAGCTAGGGCATCGGCATCACGGCAGAAATTGGCGTGCAGATCCCCGAAACGCTGAAGGACCAGATCATCGAGTACGACGTGTCGGAACAGAAGATCTATTCCTACCTCGCAGCGGCCTACATTCAGGCCCTGAGCGAGCGAACCAGGGATCAAACGGCACGTGACTTCGCAGAAGCGA
>REEF01000910.1 GCA_007695205.1 Planctomycetaceae bacterium | reverse complement strand
AGAACGCGGTGATCTCGCAGGTGTCGAGGTCGATCCAGGCGGAGTTGCTGCGGTAGCGGGTGGTGACCAGATGGGTGCTGGCCCGTGTGCCCGTGCAGCCGCGACGGACCCACTTCATCGAATCGCCAAGCTGCTCGGCGGTCGTCAGATCGTAAACCACAAGCGTGTCATCAGCACCCACTCGAAGGTATCGTCTGCTCGGCTGTGGGGAGAATTGACGCAGCGATCATGGACGGCACATTGTGGAACCTGGGTGGATCTGACGAGTGGGCATCAGGAAACCACCGAAACCGGAGTATTTCACGCTCCGATTGCCAGCGATGTCACGGAAATGCCGTTGACACACGAAGCAGCCCTCTTGGCTGTGTCCCGCACCACCTACACCCGAGTCATGGCGATGGTATCCGGAAACGTCTCGGCGGCACAACTGGCGATTGCCGAAGAACTGCGGAAAGCTGGTTTCGAGTTGGAGGAAGACAACGAGGAACTGATCGCGAGATCGCCGACGTTCTTGGCCGTGCTGGCTGACGGGCGGAGTGTGCAAAGGCTGGGGTCGGGTGAGTGGGTGGTTTTGCGGGATTATGGGCAGGAGTGCATCGGGGAGGCGTGTGTTGCCGATCGCCATCGGGCCATAGGATGTACGCAGGCGCCGCTTGGACGTCCGGATTATGGACCGCCGCACTGCGGATCGCTTTGACCAGACAGTTCAGGATTCTCATGGGCGTTCCTTCCCCGGTAAAGCTTTAAGACGCTTTATCCAGCCGTCAAACAAGGGGCACTGCTGGCGGATCGCATCAAGACCGATTTCGATCGCGGCCAGCGTGCCATACAAAGGCTTCTCGTAGCCGTGAAAGAGCGACAAAATGCGTTTCGCGCGGCCGCCGAAATACCGTGGCCCCCTCGTCGCGTTCGACGATCACTAGGTCGCCCAGTGAGAACTCGTTGACCAGCGGCACCGACTGAGTCCAGACGATCACCATCCCGAAGCAATCATTTGCTCTCGGCAGGCTTTGAGTGCCAGCGGTGTGAATTCCGAGACGGCAGATGGCCCGTAGAGATCGAGCAGGGGACGCAGAGCCGTTCTAACACAGGCCTGCTCATCCGCCGCTTTGCCGTCCTTCACGTAGTACTTCTGGCCATGTGACCGGTAGGCAAGAACCAATGGGCTTTCGGCCGTGGCATTTTTCAAACCCTCCAACGTTTTTGTGTAAGTTACACAGAAACCAATCAGGATTTGCTGCACGGCTTGTGCCGGTAAACCCTTTGGTAGCAAGGGTTTTCAGCAACTGAATAGCAAGCTGGCCCGCTAGGACTTGAACCTAGAATGCCTGATCCAGAGTCAGGTGTGTTGCCAATTACACCACGGGCCAAAAGGGTCGGTTCAGGTGACCGCCACGGTGAATGCGTAACAATACCGACTGCCGATGGGGCGGTCAAGTCCTCTACTTTTTGCATCGGGCCGGTCGAGTTCAATCACCACAACCCGTGCCCTACGCTTTAACTCGCACCACCTCCAGCCACTGCCCGACGTTGGTGATGGGTACCTGGCCGAGCGAGTTCGGCTTTTCCGCCGCACACAGGAGCCCGGCCAGCATTTGCTGATCACCGGCGTCGAATCGGCCCGCTGCGCTGCACCAGGGAGTCCCTTTGCCTCGATCCCCCGGTAGATGGGCATGGTTGAAGAAAGCATGGATGAACCCCTGGGTACTCAATTGGCTGGGCCACGGCCGAAACAGGGGCCGATGCGACGAGACGATGGACGACAGACCAGGTGTCAGATCGTCCAAAACGCGGAACAGTTGCGGTTCCGGCGGCAACTGCGTGTTCCGACCCGCAGGAGCCAGCACCAGAGCGACCAGACGTACGGGCATTCCAAAGAATTCCAAAACAGGCCCCTCACTTGGAGGGCCTTCCGGCGAAAGGCCCCCGACGTCGATCGTCAGTTCGAACTGCGGCGTCGGACCCGGTTTGCGTCGGCTCGATCGGACGATCCACAGGACCAGCGATACCAACAACAACAGGCCGATGACGGCTGCAACCAAGACGATGAGCGAAACTCCATCAAGCTCGTTGACCACGGTGTCCATGGCATTCATCCCCAATGAAATAAACAGGATAAGTCGTCCAGAATATCCTTCAGCTTACGATCTGTGTGCGACGAGACCAAGAGGAGGCCGCTGGCTGGATGCCATCTTTGTCTGTTCGCATTGCTAACTGGGGAGAAAAAGCCTGCAGTAACTCCGGGGGGTGCCTCTCGCCAGTAAACTATCGTAGGCGCAGAATCATGGACCATGCCAGATCCCGAGAGGCCACCTATGCAGACTTTGACCCGTTCCATCGCGATGATCCGCAAGCCGGCCGAGCACCGTTCGGCTTGGCTCGCTCGGTGGCAGCCTCATTCGAACTGTTACGATTTTGTCATGGCCGAGCCCCTGGAGGAGGAGTCTTTTCGCGAATGCATCGATCGCGAGGTATCCTGGGTGTTACAGCTAGAACGCCGAAGGGATTATCTGGTGGCGAATATGGCTCAAATCAATCTGGATTTCTGCGAAGCGTTGCCCGGCGATGCGCACGAGACCCACATTATGGTCGCCTTTTACATCGTGGAACTGTATCGCAAGGTGGCTTGGGAGCGAGTCGATTCCGATCCCGAGAATCGCTGGGTCACAGCCTCGGAGATCTATGCGGGACAGGCTCGGGATGATCGGCCCATCGACCCCAACCTGCGTTTTCTCATCCGGCACTCGGAGGTCATCCAGCCTTGGCAGTGATCGGTTCCCGGTGATGCTTCAGGACGAACGACCGCTGGGGCTCGCCATCTGGGCGATCATTTCCGCCAGCAATTCCATGGGCAGCCCCACCACATTCGACTCGCTGCCCTCCAGCACTTCCAACCACGCATGGCCATCCTGATAGCCGAACGCTCCGGCTTTCCCCTCCCAGTCCCCGCTGTCCAGGTACTGCTCAAGCTGGTCGTCCGAAATCCTTTCCATCTTCAATCGCGTCACGGCCACGTCGATGCGGTGGCGATCGGCCGCCGTGTCCCACAGGCACAGACCGCTGAACACGCGGTGTTCTCGGCCACGGATCAGGTTCAGCATCTGGCGAGCGTGCTGGATATCGCGAGGTTTTCCGAGGATTCGTCCCAGGCATTCGGCTACCGTGTCGCAGCCGACGATCAGGCCGCCATCGCAACGTCGCGCGACATCCGCCGCCTTTTGCCAGGCCAGTCGAGCTACCAGTTCGGGCGGTGATTCGCCACTGCACACACCACACTCGGCGGATTCATCAGGAGCAACGACTCGGAACGTGTAGCCGTGTTCGATCAACAACTGGCGCCGCCGCGGTGATCGACTGGCCAGGATCAGTTCGGGCGGTTGTCGACGATTATTTGACACGATGCCAAGCGCCTGCTTCGAAGGACCATCGGGGGCTGGGATAAACGGGTAACCCTGGTGATAATGAGCGTTGGACGGCCGCACGTCAAGCGGCAGCACCGACGGCGAACAGAGCTGTCGACCATCCCCAAGGCCCGCCCACCAGGAACGTCAACACCATGCCTCGCTCGTTTGGGCTCGATGTGATCTTCGAAGACAACCATCTGCTGGTCGTCTGCAAGGCGGCCGGACTGGTCACCCAAGGAGCAGCGCCCGGTCAGACCAGCATCGTCGATCTGGCGCGCCAGTATCTGAAGCAAAAATACCACAAGCCGGGAAATGTCTATCTGGGGATCGTCAGCCGGTTGGATGCACCGGCGACCGGCGTCCTGGTCCTGGCCCGGACATCGAAGGCGGCGAGTCGACTGGCCGAACAATTCCGCACCGGACGCGTGGCCAAGACCTATTGGGCCGCCGTCCAGGGGCATCCCGAACCTGCAAGCGGTGAGTGTGTCGATTGGATCAGGAAGGATGACCGCCAACACCGAATGATCGTGACAGAATCTTCCGATCGCTCCGCACAACAGGCTCGGCTGACGTATCGGACCTTGGCGGTGCGGCAGGATGTGACCGTGCTGGAAATCGATCTCAAGACCGGTCGAAAGCATCAGATCCGCCTGCAATTGGCGCATCGCGGCCATCCGATCCTGGGCGATACCAAGTACGGTGCCACCCGCGGCTTTGCGGCCGGTATCGGATTGCACTCGCGTCGACTGGTTCTGGAGCATCCCGTCCGCCGCGAGCCGCTGACCATCCAAGCGCCGTGTCCTACCAGTTGGCGACACCTGGGCATCGAGGAGCTTCTGCATGCATGACCCGGCAACGCACGTGTTGAGCAACAGCTTCCTGGACGATCCGCAGCCAACTCAGCGGATCGAGACCCGGTACCGGCGGATCGTCACCCCGTTACCGGTCCCCGAATCGTTGGCGATCTTGCGTCGCGGCGCAGCAGTGTTGCCTCAAGTGAACTGCTACCAACCGCCTGTGGTCTGGGATCGAGCGGAAGGGTTCCAGGTCTTCGATGCCTGGGGAAACTGCTGGATCGACTTTACGTCGACCGCCGTCCTGGCCAATGCTGGTCACGGGCATCCCAAGATTCGGCAGGCCATCATCCAACATGCCCATACCGGCCTGCTGGCCCAATTCAGCTTTGCGTCCGAAATCCGCATCCAAATGGCCGAAAAATTGCTGGAACTGGCCCCGCCCCACATGGACAAGGTCTATTTCTGGACGACCGGGTCGGAAGCCATCGAATCGGCGTTTCGCATGGCCCGCATCTACGGGATGCGTCAGCACCCCGAAAAGTACCACTTGATCAGTTTCACCGACGATTACCACGGTTGTACCCTGGGCGCGCACCAGTTATCCGGGATGACGGCCGGTAAGCCCTGGTTGACCCATCCCGACGCGGCCATCCATCGCTTGCCCTTCCCGTGGATGGGTCCCTCCGACACCGACGGTGCACCCGATTGGGAAGCGATCTTCGCGGCCGACATAGCGCGGTGCCCCGTTTTACCGGAGCAGATCGCGGCGGTCTTTATCGAGACCATGCAAGGTTGGGGAGCGTTGCCGCTTCCTTCGCCGTACGTCCGGGCCTTGCGAAAATGGGCCGACCATCACCACGTCCTCTTGATTTTTGACGAGATCCAGACGGGATTCGGACGCACCGGATACTGGTTTGCCCATCAGCACTACGACGTCCGTGCCGACTTGGTATGTGTGGGCAAAGGCATTAGCTCGACGTTGCCTCTGGCCGCCGTGCTCGGACCGACCGAAGTGCTGGATCTGCTGCCGCCCGGCGAGGTGACCACGACGCACGCAGCTCACCCGTTGGCATGTACCGCAGCGTTGGCCAATATCGAGGTGATCCAACAAGAGGGCTTGCTCGACGCAGCCGATCGTCTTGGTCGCATCATCCGCCAAGAGCTTCAGCACTTGCAGGCACGCTGGCCTGACCACATCTCCCGAGTCACCGGCCTAGGTCTGTTGAATGCGATCCATCTGAGCCATCCTGTGACCCACCGCCCCGACCCACGATTGGCTCGCGATCTGACCAATGCTGGAGTGCGTCGAGGCGTGATGTTGTTCCAGGTAAATCGGCCGACCGTCAAGATCTGCCCCCCGCTGGTGATCCCCGAGGACGCTGTTCGAGAAGGCGTGGCCGCACTGGGTGAAGCCTTAGAAGACGTGGTTTCCTCGTGAATAGGCCCAGTCCACCGGACCGCAGGCAACATTTTTTCGCACCCATCTTGACGCCGAAGCGGCCAACTGCCAAAAATAGCATTGAACAACCGAAGCCAGGGTAACAAACCGCTTTCGGTTCCCTTCAGGGCGGTTAGCTCAGTTGGCTAGAGCGCCACGTTGACATCGTGGAGGTCGTTGGTTCAAGCCCAATACCGCCCACTTGACGCAAGTCAAGCCGAAATCAAGACTTACGATTACCTTCTGACGGTCAGGAGTGCGGCAAAACCCAAAGAGGCAATACGCCTTTTACCAAAGGAGGTTATGTCGTGCCAAAACTGTCCACACGGCCGCCGAAGTACACTTGTCACAAAGCCAGCGGACAAGCCATAGTCAAATTTGGTGGTAAGGTCCGGTATCTAGGACCATTTGGATCGCCCGAATCGAAGGCGGCCTAACAGGCTGCGATTGCCGAATGGGCTCGCCAGACATACGCCAATCCTTCTACGTCGCCGCCGGCGCCCAGTATCCCAAGCGAATCATACTGTTTTAGCCCGAGTGAATCGGAACGCGAGCGGGCCCAGCAGAGGCGCGCGGAGCGCCAGACGCCGTTGACGCCCTCGCAGACCGCACGCAAGAGGCAGCGGTCACCGAGCCGTTTTATCTGGGCGTGACGGAGGTGACGCAGGAGCAGT
>REEF01000782.1 GCA_007695205.1 Planctomycetaceae bacterium | reverse complement strand
AGCGCGGCGAGTCAAAGATCGGAAACTGGTAGGACGGATTTTCGCCCGTTGCTTGGCCAATGGCGAAGAATCAAGGTGAACAGGACATGGAAATCGGCTATTATCCCGGTTGTGCGTTGCACGGATCGTCGAACGACTACGAGATGTCGGTCCGTGGCTGCCTGGCGGCGCTGGGTGTCCGGTTGCGCGAACTGGACGACTGGATTTGCTGCGGAGCCACGGCGGCACATTCACGAAACCGCAAATTAGCCGTGGCACTTCCTGCACGGAACCTGGGATTAGCCGAACGGGACGAGATGCATCAGTTGCTCGCCCCATGCCCGATGTGTTCCATGCAACTCATGAAGGCCCGCTGCCTGCTGTCCACCGACGCCGTCCTGCAGCGAGAAATCTCGGCGATTGTCGAACTCGATGTCCGCGGCACCACGCGGATCTGCAATCTCATCCAGATCTTCCAGCAAGTCGGTTACGAGCGAATCCAGGCCGCGGCCGTCCAGCGACTGGAAGACTTCCGTCCTGCCTGCTATTACGGCTGCCTGTTGACGCGCCCCCCGGGTGTGGTGGAGTTCGACGATTGCGAGCATCCCAGTTCGATGGAATCGCTGCTGAGCGAATTGGGCGCCATGCCGGTTGATTGGAACTACAAGACCGAATGCTGCGGCGCCGGGATGACGATGGCCAACGAGGCCACGGTCCTGGAGTTGGGGCATCGCATTTTGAGCAATGCGGCGGCGCACGGCGCGAACTGCGTGGTGGTGGCGTGTCCCATGTGCCACGTCAATCTGGATATGAAGCAGTCCGCCGTCAACCAGCGTTACGGGGCGGCACATGACATGGTGGTCTACTATCTCTCGGACCTAGTGGGGCTGGCGTTGGGTTTGGCGCCCGCGGCACTGGGCATCCCGCGGCACTTCGTAGTGAGGGAGTAGGTCTGTCATGGCTCGGATCGGCGTATTGACATGCTGGTGTGGCGAGAACATCGCTCGCAATGTCGACGTGCAAAGCGTCGCGGAACAGGCGGCCCAATTGCCCGGCGTGCGCTGCTCGCGGGTCCACAAGTACATGTGCTCCGATCCCGGCCAGAAGCTGATCCGCGATACGATCGCTGCCGAGCGACTGGACGGCGTGGTAATCGCCTCCTGCTCGCCGCACATGCACCTGAAGACGTTTCGCAAAGCGGCCGAGCATGCGAGCCTGAATCCTTACCTGGTCGAGATGGCGAACATTCGCGAGCACTGCTCGTGGGTCCATCCGGAACGGTCTCGCGCCACGGCCAAAGCAGTGGACCTGATCCGGGTCGCCGTGGCCAAAGTCCGCCACAACCGAGCTTTGGAACCGATCCAGGTCCCCGTGACGCGTAAGGTGCTGGTCGTTGGCGGCGGGGTGGCCGGCATCCAGGCCGCCTTGGACATCGCCGACGCGGGCGTGCCGGTGGTGCTGGTCGAACGCGAGCCGTCGATCGGCGGCAAGATGGCCGGCTTGTCCGAGACGTTCCCGACACTTGACTGTTCGCAGTGCATCCTCACGCCGCGCATGGTCGAGGTGGCTCAGCACCCGAACATCACCCTGTACACGTGCTCCGATGTCGAGCAGGTTGAGGGCTACGTGGGCAATTTCCAGGTCACGATCCGCAAGCGGGCCCGCTACATCGACATCGACAAGTGTACGGGCTGCGGCCAGTGCTGGAGCGTCTGCCCATCGAAGAAGACCCCCAGCGAATTCGATTACGGTCTGGGCGCACGCACGGCCATCTACGCGCCCTTTCCTCAGGCCGTTCCGGCTCGACCGGTGATCGATCGCGATGCATGCTTGCGATTGACCAAAGGTCGCTGCGGCGTCTGCGTCAAGAAGTGCCAGGCCGATGCGATCCGCTTTGAAGACCAGGACGAACTGGTCCGCGAAGACATTGGGGCCATCATCGTGGCCACCGGTTACCAGCTTTACGAGATCGGCAAGCCCGACGATCGGGGTCGCATCGCGGGTTATGGCGAGTACGGCTACGGCCGCTATCCGGACGTGATCAGCTCGCTGCAGTTCGAGCGGCTAGTCTCGGCTTCCGGGCCCACGGGGGGCGAGATTCGGCGGCCATCCGACGGCACCGTTCCCAAAACCGTGGTGTTCCTCAGTTGCGTCGGCTCACGCGACAACGCCAAGGGTTTGTCGTACTGCTCGAAGATCTGTTGCATGGTCAACGCCAAGCACACGATGCTGTACAAGCATAAGGTCCACGACGGACAAGCCCACGTCTTCTACATGGACATCCGGGCCGGCGGCAAGAACTACGACGAGTTCGTTCGCCGGGCGATCGAGCAGGACGGCGCCCATTACCATCGGGGCCGCGTCTCGAAGATCACGCAAGAGGACGGACGTCTGATCGTCCGCGGGGTCGACACGCTGGCCGGCGAACCGCTGACGATCGCCGCCGACCTAGTCGTGTTGGCCGCAGCGATGCGTCCGGCGACGGGCGTCGAGGAACTGGCGCAGAAGGTGAACGTCAGCTACGACGAATTCGGCTTCCTGTGCGAATCGCACCCCAAGCTGCGGCCGGTCGAGACCAACGCCGCCGGGGTCTTCGTCTGCGGCGCCTGCCAGGGTCCCAAGGACATCCCCGAATCCGTAACGCAAGCTTCGGCGGCAGCCGGCAAGGTGCTGATGATGTTCAGCCGCGATCGGTTGTACCGCGAGCCGGAGATCGCCCACGTACAGGAATCGGCCTGTGCCGGCTGCTTCTCCTGCCGCCGCGGCTGCCCGTATCACGCCATCGATCCCGCCGAGATCCGAGACCGCCAAGGGCAACTCGTCCGGCGCGTGGCCCGCGTGAACCCGGGGCTGTGCATGGGCTGCGGCACGTGCGTGGCTTTGTGCCTGTCCAAGAGTATCGATCTGGAAGGATTTTCCGAACAACAAGTATATGCGATGGTGGAGAGCCTGCGATGACCAATGCTGCTTCCCCAACCCCCGTGGGCGAATTCGAACCCAAGATCGTGGCCTACGTCTGCAACTGGTGTACCTACCTGGGCGCCGACCTGGCGGGTACGAACCGCCTGGAGTACCCGGCCAACGTCCGCATCATCCGTCTGCCGTGTACCGGCCGCATCGACTTCAACCTGATCGTCAAGGCGTTCGAGATCGGGGCCGACGCGGTGCTGGTCTCCGGCTGCCATCCCGGCGACTGCCACTACACGAGCGGCAACTATCACGCCCGGCGGCGCTGGATCTTGTTCCGCGAGTTGCTCGCGACGCTGGGGATCGAGACCGAGCGCGTCCATTTCGCCTGGATCTCGGCGGCCGAAGGCAAGAAGTTCCAGCAGGTGATCTCCGAGATCACTTCCCAGACGCGGGATTTGGGGCCGTACCACGCCTATCGAGAGATCTGCGAGGTTTGATCATGCTGCAACCGCTCCGCGAAACATGCCGCCGACTGCTGCAGGACGGGACCGTCCAGGTCGTGATCGGGTACGGCCAGGCCGTGCGGGCCGTCGAGCCTTACCCGGTCTTCATCACGGACCCGGACGACGTGGGCCAATTGGTCTGGAACGAACAGTGCCGGACGAACCTTGTGAAGTACCTGCTGCGGAAAGAGATCCGGGTCCTCGGCAAACCGGCCATTGTCGTCAAAGGCTGCGACGAGCGCGCGATTGTCGTGTTGGAGCAGGAGTCGCAGATCGACCGCTCCCAGATCGTGGTGATTGGTGTGGCCTGCGACGGGATGGCCGAACCGCGTTGCGAGGTCTGTGACGCCCATCAGCCGCGCTTCGCCGACCACACCATCGGTCACGCCACGAACGTGGCGCAGCCAGCCGAGCGGCGTTATGCCGCCCTGTGCGAATTTCTGGAACAACCGCCCTCGGACCGCATGGCGTACTGGAAAGCCGAGCTGGAACGTTGCGTCAAGTGCTACGCCTGTCGGCAAGCCTGTCCGCTGTGCTACTGTGAGCGGTGCATTGTCGAGAAGAACCGCCCGACCTGCCTGGACACCTCGGCTACGCTCAAAGGCAATTTCGCCTGGCACATCGTCCGCGCGTTTCATCTGGCGAGTCGCTGCGTCGGTTGCGACCAATGTTCGCGGGTTTGCCCGGAAGGGATCGACCTGCGATTGGTGAACCTGTCGATGGCCCGGGCATCCGAGGCCAGTTTCGGCCACCGTTCCGGGACCGATCCTCAGGCCGAGTTGGTCTTGGGCAATTATTCACAGCAGGACCAGGAGCACTTCATCCGCTGAGCGGAAGTGAAAGTCGAGTCATGAGTCAAGTCATCTCCAAACCAGCGATCCGGCGGCTTGTCGAACGGTGGCTGCGCCAAGGGAAACGCGTCATCGCGCCCGTGCAGGTACGCCCAAACCTGGTCAGCTACCAGCCCGTACGCAGCTCCGATCAGTTCCTGCTCGAAGGGTTTGTGCGCCCGCTGAACTCGATCAAACAGGTCGTGTTCCCCCGCCACGAACAGTTGTTCCAGTACCGCGTCCGAGGCAAGCAGATCGATTTGTTGCCAGCGCCGTTGCCCGACATCGAACGGATTGTCCTTGCCGCTCGCCCCTGCGATGCGGTTGCCCTGCCGATCCTGGACCACGTCTTCAACTGGGAATTCCGGGATGCTGCGTACAACCGGCGCCGAGAACTCACGACGGTCGTCACGCTGGCTTGCATGGAACATGACGCGCATTGTTTCTGCACCTCGGTCGGCAGCGGGCCTGACGACACGCGCGGCACCGATGCGCTGCTATTCGATCTGGGCGACCAGACGCTGGAAGTCCGCTGCGTCACCGACAAGGGCCAGAGCCTGTTCGCCGGGCAAACGGAAGCGTCGACTCGCACCGCTGCCGCCGGCCCGGGTCCCGAACGGCGAGCCGACCTCGGCCGCATCAGCGAGCAGTTGGAGCAGGCGTTCGAGCGATCCGAGTGGGCTGCCTGGACGAACCGCTGCTTGGGCTGCGGGGCCTGCGCCTACGGTTGTCCCGCCTGCCACTGCTTTGACATGGTCGACGAAGGCGGCCCGACGTGCGGCGCGCGGGTACGCAACTGGGACGCCTGCCAGCTCGGCCAGTTCACACTGCACGCCTCGGGCCACAACCCGCGGAGCGTCCAGTCGCAGCGGCAGCGCCAACGGATCTACCACAAGTTCCACGTTTATCCCAAAAAGTTCGGCGAACTCCTCTGCACCGGCTGCGGCAACTGCACCCGCAACTGCCCCGTCAGCCTGGGAGTCCTGCCGGTGTTAGAGGCGATGCAAGCGGAGGAAGCTAAGTGAGGCCCATGACCAACATCTACCAACCCGACCTGATGGAAGTGCTAGACGTGCAGCAGCAGACCACGGATGTGAAATCCGTGCGCGTGCGTTTTCGCGACGAGGCGCGAGGCGATGACTTTCTCTTTCGCGTCGGCCAGTTTGGAATGTTTTCGCTGTTCGGCTACGGCGAATCGACGTTTAACATCTGCTCCAGTTCCAATTGGAAAGATTTCGTCGAGTTCTGCTTTCGCCGCACAGGCCGCGTGACAGAAGCCTTATGGTCGCTGGAGAAGAACGACACAATCGGCTTCCGCGGCCCTTACGGAAACAGTTACCCGATGGACAAGTGGATAGGCAAGAACCTGATCTTCATCGGGGGCGGAATCGCCATGCCTCCGTTGCGCTGTGCGATCTGGTATGCGTTGGAGAACCGCGATCAGTTCGGTGATATTACGATCGTCTATGGCGCTCGTAGGGTCCAGGATCTGGTATATCGCCAGGAGTTGGACCGTTGGGCCGAATACGACCGGGTGCGCGTGGTGCGCTGTGTGGACCCGGGTGGCGAAACGCCGAACTGGACCGGCGAAGTCGGTTTCGTCCCCGCCGTCACGGAGCGCGCCCAGATTCCAGCCGAAAACGCAGTGGCGCTCGTGATCGGCCCGCCGGTGATGATCAAGTTTACCCTGCCCGTGCTGGCTAAGATGGGCTTGGCGGACCGCGACATCTACACCAGCCTGGAGAACCGCATGAAATGCGGCGTGGGCAAGTGTGGTCGCTGCAACTGCGGCCCCGTCTATGTCTGCAAAGAAGGCCCGGTGTTTACGCTCGAACAACTTAAGTCCCTGCCGAATGACTACTAGGCTCTGTCAGAAGTACTTGACGACATGCTACCTAACAACTAAACCTTTAGCATTCAGACCCTTTCCTCTATTTACCGGCTTGTGCCTAACGTTCGAGTCCAGCTAACCCGACGGTTGAGTGTTGACTCTGAAATGGAAGGCAAGAGCCGCCAAGCCAGCTAGAAATGAATCGTTCAACCATGAAACTGCGTGGCGGTTATAATATTAGGCTGGCCGGAAGGCCGGCGGGGAAGA
>REEF01000397.1 GCA_007695205.1 Planctomycetaceae bacterium | reverse complement strand
TTGCCGGTGGGTCCCGCGCGCCGAGCGGGACCAAATGGGGACGCAAATGCCCGCCGGAAATGCAGGTCCCGCTCGGCGCGCGGGACCCACTAAATCGTCATCCGAAAACGACTCCCGACCACTTCCGCCGACCGGACCAAGAGAGACCTGGCCGGGTGCTTACTAACGGGGCGCAAGAAAATACCGCCTTAGGTCTGGTTTTTTTTCGTCCATCAGAGTATCCTCTGATTAGTGCCCGTTTCGTTTCCGTTTTGAGTGCTACTTTTAGTTCTGTTTTCAGGGGAGCAATCAAGTGGCTATCAGTGTGATCCTGGCAGACGACCAGGAAGTTATTCGTAAGGGGTTGGTCTGTTTGCTGGCTGACCAAGACATTCAGATTGTCGCCCAGGCATCCACATGCCAGGAGGCGATCGACGCGACCAAGGCGAAGAAGCCCGACGTGTTGTTACTGGACGTCTTGATGCCGGACATGGATGGTCTGGACGCGTTGGAATTAATCCGCAAGGAGACTCCGACGACGAACGTGATCGTGATCTCCGCGCATGACAACTTGACCTACGTGGCCCGAGCGGTCGCGTTGGGGGCTCAGGATTTCCTGCTGAAGGACGTTGCCCCCGAAATGTTTTCGTCCACCATCCGACGAGTTGTCCGTGGCGAACCGGCCCCGCCGGATACGGTGTTCAGCACGATCAAGGCCAAACTGCAACAACGGGCCGACCCGAAAGCCGACGATGTGCCGCTGACTCGCCGCGAGTATCAGGTGCTGAAGCATCTGTCGTATGGGTTGAGCAACCGCGAGATCGGTTATTCGATGAGTATCAGTGTCGAAACCGTCAAAGAGCACGTCCAGAACGTACTTCGCAAGCTGGACATGCCCGATCGCACGGCCGCCGCCGTTTGGTTGGTCAAGCGAGAAATCGGCTGATCCCAAAAGGTCAAGATCTGGCGAAAATCGAACAAATTGAACGACGCCACTCCCGACCCCTTCTGCCGATTCTCGCAAGGGATATCCGGCTGAGTGCTTACACTTCAGATTTGGATATCGTACGCTTCGCGTCGCGGGCGAGCGATCAATTGGTCCGCGACATCGTCGCCCAAGAATCGCTCGTTTTCCGGATCCCAGCGCAGTTTCCGGCCCAGCAGCATCGCGTGGTTGGCCAGGTGACAGGTCGAGACGGCACGGTGATGGGTGTAGACATCCGACACCGGTTCGCCGCCGTTTTCAATGCACCAGAAAAAGTTGCCCATGTGGCCGCCCTGAAACGGTGCGTCTTTGTACAACTTGGCCGTTTCTTCGGCCAGCCATTGGCGATCGTCGTCGGTCAGTTGCTCGATGGGCGCCCCCGAGATCCGTCCTCGGTTCACGAAGATACGACCTTTGTCGCCTTCGAACCAAACGCCGTTGTCCGGGCCGTGCTGGATGATCATCTTCGCACCGTCGGCAAAGTTTGCGGTTACGCTAAATGTCGTCGCCGTATTGTAACCGTTGGGGATCTGCTGCTTTCCGGCGTAGAAGGCCACGGGGTCGAAGTCGTCGGGCAGATGAGGAAAATTGCCTTCGCCCTCGATTTCCACCGGGCCGCTCAGTTCATGTCCCAGGCCCCATTGAGCGATATCGACGTGGTGTGCTCCCCAATCGGTCATTTTGCCGCCGGAGTATTCCAGCCACCAGCGGAAATTGCCATGGCCGCGTTGACGCGTGTAGGGGACCACTGGGCACTGGCCCAGCCAGGCGTCCCAGTCCAAGTTGGCGGGTGGGTCCGATGTCTCAAACGGTCCTCCGCTGGGCCCGGCGCCCAACGAGCAGGTCGCGGTCAATGGTTTGCCCAGACGGCCACTCCGAGCCAACGCGATGGCCGTCAGGAACCGGCCTCGATCGCTCCGCTGCTGGCTGCCCACCTGGAACACGACGCCCGTCTGCCGAGCCACCTTGGTGATCAACTGCCCTTCTTCGATGGTCAGCGTCAGCGGTTTTTCGCAGTACACATGCTTACCCGCCTGCATCGCCTCGATGGCCGGTTTGGTGTGCCAGTGGTCGGGCGTTCCGATCGTAACCACCTGGATGTCGTCCCGATCCAATAACTGGCGATAGTCCTGGTACACCGTGCAGCGTCCTTCATAACGCTCGGCGAACGCCTCGGCGCGACTCAGATCGACATCGGCACAAGCTCGCATTTCACCGCGATTCCCGGCACTGTGACCGATCCCCGACCCCATGCCCCCGGTGCCGATCGAACCCACGCCCAAGCGATCGTTCGCCGCTTTGGCTTTCGCCACCCGGCTACTGAAGAAGTAGGGCACCGCGCCGGCGGAAGCGGCCAGTATCGAAGAACGCTGCAGGAAGTCGCGACGGGAGAGGTGGCGGTCATTCATTCCAAAAGTACTCCATGGTTGAGAGGCAGAAGGAGACCCATGCAAATCGAACGCTGTGGTTCTGCGATCACCCTACAGTCTTGCAGAATCGGACCGCAAAAGAAAGTGGGTCGCGGGCGCCGAACGCGACTCCAGGATATTGGCAACCTCCACACCGATCCGGTTCCGATCGGCGCTCGGAACCCACCAAAAGACGCAGATCCCGGCCTCGGAGATGCCGGGCCACGTGTTTGCTTGCAATTTTTAGCCAAGGCGTTGGTTTTGTAGAGTCGAAACAAATGACAAGCAAATTTGAAATACCGCGTAAACGCGGCGCTTACCTATCCATCCGCTGCGGTTTCGGTCGCGAGGCCGCGCTCCTTTTTTCATCGGTGCCCCGGCTTTGCCATCCGTGCTAAGCTTTGTCTGAAAAGGGGTCTGACCCTTTGGAGGGCATGCTGAAAACTCGGGAAATACGGTGTGCCCGGAGAGGGCCCGACCCCTTCCCAACAGCGGCCAGTTGTCAGCGGTTGGTCGTCCCGTTACAAACAAGGGGTCTCGATTCCGTCAGCAGCTCGAAGTTCAGCCGGGAGTCCAACCATGTGGAAGTCAACGTCCGGGAAACGGCGCGTCGTAAGTCGCCTCACGTGCACCACCGTGTACACGTTTCTCATGGTTCTTTTCTGGTCCTTCTCTTCCAGCGTCTCGATGAACCAAGTGCAAGCGGCCGAACAACCGGCAGCGGCGGACACGGCCGATGTCGCGGACGTTGACACTGCCGGGCGAGTGGCAGAGCGTCTGTTGCAGCAGAGCGGCGTCCGGGGCGGACTGGTCGTGCATGTCGGCTGTGGTGACGGCCGGTTGACCGCGGCGTTGCGAGCGGACGAGAGCTACCTGGTGCACGGTCTGGAGAAGGATCGAACCGCCCGCGATCAGGCTCGAAATCACATCCACGCGCAAGGACTGTACGGCGTGGTTGCCATCGGCGATTGGAATGGAACGCATCTGCCGTATGCGGAAAACCTGGTGAACTTGATGATCGTCGACCATCCGGATCCAGTGTCGATGGACGAGGTGCTGCGGGTGCTGGCGCCGGGCGGCGTCGCATTGGTGCGGCAGGACCAGACATGGTCGAAGACGGTCAAACCATGGCCGGAAGAAATCGACGAGTGGACGCACTACTTGCACAGTCCCAGCAACAACGCGGTGGCGGACGACCGAGTGGTCGGCCCGCCCACGCGTCTGCAATGGGTCGCCCCGCCGCAGTGGTCCCGCAGTCACGAGCACTTGGCCACGCTAAGCGCGGCCGTTTCGGCGAAGGGAAGGTTGTTCTATATCTTGGACCAGGGTGCTACCGCCGACGTGACCATGCCGCCTCGATGGATGCTGGTGGCCCGGGATGCTTTCAGCGGTGTGAAACTATGGGAACGGCCCATGGCGACCTGGGAATGGCGATTGCGTGGCTTTCGTAGCGGGCCGCCGGAGCTGGCTCGGCGGCTGGTCGCCGTGGGCGACCGTCTGTTTGTAACCCTGGGGTACGGCCAGAAGGTCGCTGCGCTGGACGCGGCCACCGGGGAAACCGTGCACGAGTACGACCAGACGGAAAACACTCAGGAGATCCTGGTCAGCGACGGTGTGCTGTACCTGGTGATCGGCGACGGGGCGTCTGAACCTGCGGCTCAAGCTCGCCGCGCCCAGCGCACCGATCGGCAGTGGAATTGGTGGCCGATCTACGACGAGCCACGTCCGGCGACCCGCTTGATGGCAGTGGACGCAGAAAGCGGTCGCACTCGCTGGGAACACCGGGGCATCGAGAGTCGGCAGGTGATGCCCACAACGCTGGCGGTCGCCGAGGGCAGCGTTTTCTTCCAGAATCCCGATCATCTGCTGTGCCTGGATGCAGAGACCGGTCGAGAGATCTGGCGATCTGCCAGGCCGATCAGCCGCCGGCGACCCGCGTGGACAGCCCCGACTCTGGTGGTGCACGATGGAGTGGTGTTGTCGGCCGACCGCGAGGTTCCCGAGGATGAAGCGGACGAGCCGCCGGCCGAAGTTGAGTGGATCGTTACCAGCCAAGGCGGTATTTCGCCACCCGGCCGCTTGATCGCTTTTTGCGCACAGACGGGCGAGCGTTTGTGGACGGCTCCGTGCCGCGAGGGATATAACACGCCCGTCGATGTGCTGGTGGTCGGCGGTCTGGTTTGGACGGGGAACCTGGTCGGCGCCAAGGATCCCGGCATCATCCACGGTCGCGACTTACGCACGGGCGAGATCGTCCGACAGCGTCCCCGTGATCAAGAGTTCTATCAGCCCATCATGTCGCACGCGCGATGCCACCGCCACAAGGCGACGGAGCGATACCTGATCACCGGTCGCACTGGTGTCGAGTTCGCTGATGTGGAGACCGGGGAAGCGTTTGCTCATCACTGGGTACGCGGCGAATGCCAGTATGGCGTCATCCCCTGCAACGGACTGCTGTACGCGCCGCCTCATCCTTGCGCGTGTTTCGTCCTCGCCAAGCTGAACTCGTTCCTGGCGTTGGCCTCGGATCCGCCACGGGTCGAGCTGCCTGCGACCGACGACGATCGATTGGAACCAGGCCCCGCGTACGACGGAGTCCAACCGGTCCCAGCGGCTGCCGGCGACTGGCCCACCTATCGGCACGATCCGGGCCGCAGCGGCGCCACGTCGGCGCGGGTATCGCCCGACGTGCAGATCGCGTGGGAAACGCAACTGGCAAAGCCGCTTAGCGCCCCGGTGGCTGCGGGCGATCTGGTCTACGTGGCCTCGATCGACACCCATACGCTGCATGCACTGGATCTGGAATCCGGCCGGCAGGTCTGGCAATTCACCGCCGGAGCGCGGATCGATTCGCCTCCGACCTATTGGAACGGACGGCTACTGCTGGGATCTGCCGACGGCTGGGTCTACTGCCTGCGAGCCGCCGACGGCCGGCTGGCCTGGCGTTACCGAGCGGCGCCGGGCGAGCGGTTGGTGACCGTTCACGGCCAACTGGAATCCGCCTGGCCGGTTCATGGCAGCGTGCTGGTGTTGCCCGAATCCGATTCGTCACAAGCGACCGTGTATGCCACCGCCGGACGATCGGGCTATCTGGACGGCGGGATCGTGCTGGTGCGGCTGGATGCAGTCAGTGGCCAGGAGCGGTCGAGGACGATCGTCGACACCCGCGACCAGCAAACCGACCATCAGCCCCATCCCTTACCACGTCCCACGCCCGGGTTCAGCATGCCGGGGGCGCTGAACGACATTCTATCCGCCCAGCAGGATGCCGTGTTCATGCGGCATCTGCGTTTTGCCTTGGACGGCGCCCTTCAGCCGGAAACCGTACCGCATCTGCACAGCCCAGCCGGATTTTTGGACGATACATGGTGGCACCGTACCTATTGGATCATCGGATCCAAGATGCACGGGGGGTGGGGTGCTTGGCCGAACATGGGCGACCAGGTTCCCAGCGGTCGGCTGCTGGTGCAGGACGGCGACGTCGTCTACGGTTTTGGGCGCGACCGCTATCACCGCGACGGCAGTCATGTGGGACTCGGCGGCGCCCAGTATCGTCTGTTCGCCAGGAACCTGGTCGATCTGACGCGACGCAAAGACGCGGACGAGGTCTTCCGTTGGGAACGCGCTGTCGAACCGACGGTGCGAGCGATGGCGTTGGCCGGCGAGTCGCTTTGGATCGCTGGCCCCGGCGATATGCTGGACGCGGAAGATCCGACCGCCGTCTGGGAGGGGCATGCCGGAGGGTCCTTGTGGGCCGTTTCCGCATCCGATGGACAAAAACAGGCCGCCTATCCGCTGGACGCTCCGCCCGTGTTCGACGGGCTGATCGCCGTGCCGGGCCGAGTACTCTATTCCACCACCGATGGTCGAATCGTCTGCTGGAGCCAATAAGCACCCGGCCAGGAGTTTTTTGTCAATCAAGGTAGCCCTGCATGGGTGACGCGGGCGGGGTCGGGAGTCGTTTT
>REEF01000781.1 GCA_007695205.1 Planctomycetaceae bacterium | reverse complement strand
CCTGCTTGTAGTACATCTCCACGGCGTGGCCGAAGATGATCGGGTCGGAGACCTTCATCATCGTCGCTTTCAGATGCAGCGAGGCCAGCAGGCCGGCGCGGCGGGCTCATATTCGCCATACTTGCCTCCGTCCCGGCGGGCCCGGTGGGTGCCGGCGGTCGGATCCGAGAGCATTCCGGTGATGCCGCCGTGCTGCTGGCCGATGGCCAACAGCCGGTCGTCGGGCGACCAGGCCACACGGCTGATCGCCGACGGAAAGCTTCGCACGGCCAGCGGTTGGTCGCTTCGCTGCGGGTTGCCTACTCGCAGGAACCCGTCCGCGTCGCCGGATGCCAGCCGTTCGCCGCGATGCTGGAATGCCAACTGGGTCAATTTCGTCAGATGGCCCTCGAACATCTTGGGCTTGCGTCCCTCGGGGCCGGGCGGACTGCAGTCCCAGAGGATCACCGTATCGCTGCCGCCGGTCGCCAGGAAATCGCCGGAGTGGTGCCAGGCCAGTTGCAGCACTTTGGTGGCGAACCCGCTCATCTGTGAATCTTCGCCGGACTTGACGTGCCAAAAGTGGACGGTGGAATCTTGTTCGCCGGTAGCGATGTACTTGGACTTCGGACTCCAGGCCAGGACTAAACTGGAACCCTTCCAAAGATACTTGCGCGGTCGAGCTTGCCGGCCGGGCACGTGCAACGTCAACCCCAAGTAGGCAGCCACGGCGACAGCACTGCCGTCCGGGTTCCAGCCGATATCTGCGATCGTGCTGGCGTGATCGTCTGATTCGTATTCGATCTGGCCATCGGGCGACCAGATCCGCAGCGATTTGCCGGCCGCGGAGGCCAATCGCTGCTTTCCGGGTTGGTAAACCACTTTGGCGACCCAGTCCGCACCTGCAGACAATCGCCGCCTGAGTTTCAACGAGTTCGCGTCCCAGATCTTGACCAGCCCGTCTTGGCCGGCCGTGGCGAATTCCTCCCCGTCCGCTCGCCAAGCCACCGAAGTCGCGCCGTGGTCGTGGCTGCCGACATCCCGCAACTCGCCAGCTTCGTCCGCCCGATCGACGACCAGGATACGACCCTCGACCGTCACCAGCGCGACCTGCCGTCCCGTCGGCGACCAAGCCAGGTCCAGGACATATTGCCCCACGTCGAAGACCCAGCGGTCCACCAGCGGACAATCGGCATTTCGGTCCGATCCTATACCAAACATGCGTTGAATCCTGCTACCAGTGCTTCGCGATCCAGGTTCCGGCCGATGAAGATCAGCGAATTGCGTCTCGGTTGGCCATCCCAGGGTCGATCCGGTCGACCATCGAACAGCATATGGACCCCTTGAAAGACGAACCGCTGCGACATGCCCTGCAGGCTGAGGATCCCCTTCATCCGAAAGATGTCGGGCCCTTGCGTGGCCAGCAGATTCCGCAGCCAGTCCTGGAACCGTTCGGGATCCAAGTCACCTGGCGTGGTAATCCCGACGGAAGTCACGGTCTCGTCATGCTCGTGATCCGGTTTGTACTCGCGAACCACCAGCGGTTCTATCCGATTGCCCGTTTCGTCTACAAGATACGCTTGAAATTCGTCGGGATGATGCTCGGTGAACAGCGAGTAGTGGCCAGCTTGGCTGATGCACAGCGGGAAACGCGATTCAGGCCCGTCCAACGTCAACTGGTACAGCATGCTTCCGGGCGTGAGAGAATGGCCGGACTCGAGCGGATACGGGACGTCGGAGAAGACAAGGACCGCCGGTTCCACCGCCTCGCGCATCGCCTCGTCCGTCGCCTGGTCGACCTGGCGCAGGCAAGCATTCATCGACGGGTCAGGGCCTTGCTGCACGACCAACGAAACCTCGCCCGGCGTCAGAACGTACAGCCCGCTCCACTCGAACGGATACTCGGGTTCCAAGAACGACGGATCGACCTCCAAAGCACGATCCAAGTCGAATCCGCCCAATCCCAGGATCTTGTCCATCTCGACCACGGCGTCCTGGGTGCGAAAGATCTTCGCGGCCGAATTCATGCTATGGATGCGGGCCTCCAACCGATCCAGTTCCTCGGACGACACCAGATCGACCTTGTTCAGCAGGATCGCGTCGGCGAAGGCGATCTGTTCTTTCACTTCGTCGCTTTCGTCGATGTGCTGCATGACATGCTTGGCGTCCACCAGCGTGACGATGCCATCCAAGGCCAAATACTCCTGGATCTCGTCGTCCATAAAAAACGTTTGCGCCACAGGGCCGGGGTCGGCCATGCCCGTCGTTTCGATCATGATATGGTCGAAACGATCGCGACGTTTCATCAGGTTCCCTAAGATCCGGATCAGATCTCCCCGCACGGTGCAGCAGATACACCCGTTGTTCATCTCGAAGATCTCTTCTTCCGCGCCGATCACCAAATCGTTGTCGACACCGATTTCTCCGAATTCGTTTTCGATCACCGCAATCCTCTTCCCGTGATTCTCGGAAAGAATCCGGTTCAGGAGCGTGGTCTTACCCGAGCCCAGAAAGCCCGTCAGAACGGTCACTGGGACGCGCTCGCGATCAGTGAACATGAATGTCTCCTTATCGAGTGCTTGGCGAGTTCTGTTCGCGGCCAGGAAAGAAGGCCCGCGCAAGCCCTGATTGACTTTGTCTTGTAAATGCAATACGATTGCAGAATCGTAAGGATTCAGCAGTTTTTGTCAAGCGAATTCGAGGCCGTCTTTTTTTTCGAGACGCGATCAGGCCGACAACCCGAGACAACCGACGGAACGAACCATGCAATGGAATCGACTTTGTTGCCGAGTGTGTTTTTTGTTCAGCTTGCTGATCGGGGTTGGTTGCGGGGTACCCAGCCAGCCGCAGCCGTTGCAGGAGGGGCGTCTTTCGGTCGTGGCGACCTACAGCATCTTGGGTGATTGGGTGCAACAGGTGGGCGGTTCGCGTGTCCAGGTGATGACACTGGTCGGGCCGGGCGGGGATGCTCATACCTATCAGCCGGTGCCCCAGGATAGCGTGTCCTTAGGACAGGCGGCGATCGTTTTCGAAAATGGATTAGGTTTCGAGACGTGGATGGACAGGTTATTTGAAAGCAGCGGCTCGTCCGCGCAGCGCGTGGTCGTCAGCCGATCCATCGAGCCGCGGTCAATCGGCACGCTGGGCGATATCGAGGAGCAGGATCCGCATGTCTGGCACGATCCCGTCCAGGCGATCTCCATGGTCCAGGTGATCGCTGAAGCGCTTGCAACGGCCGATCCGGCGAATGCTGAGTTTTACCAAGCGCGAGCCGATGGGTACTTGGAAGAGTTACGCCGATTGGACGCCTGGATCGCGGAACAGACGGCGCGGGTACCCGAGGCTCGTCGTGTCCTGGTCACGACACACGATACGTTCGGCTACTTCGCCGAGCGTTACGGGTTCGACATCCTGAGCGTGATGGGGTCGGTCAGCAGCGAAGTGGCGGATCCGTCCGCCGCCGAAATGGCGGCGGTTGTCCGGCAGATTCGCTCGAGGGACGTTCCGGCGGTCTTTGCCGAAAACATCCTCAGTCCGCGTTTAACCGAACAGATCGCTCGGGAAGCCGATGTCACGTTGGTGGCGACATTATACACCGACGCGTTGGGCCCGGCCGATTCGCCGGGGGCCAACTATCTGTCGATGATGCGGTTCAACGTGCAAGCGATCGTCGAGGCACTGCAATGAGTTCTTGCGGTCGCGAACATCCTCGGTGGGCATACGGAGAGCGTCAGGGCGGCCGACTTCGCACGGGCGCGGTGCCCCTGCAGGTATCGAATCTGACAACTCGCTATCCGGGCAATGGGGCAGCCGTGCTGGCGAATATCTCGTTTGCGGTGACGGCGGGTCAGCGGGTTGCGTTGGTCGGTCCGAACGGAGCTGGCAAGAGCACGATTTTGAAGACGATCGCTGGGCTGCTACGTCCCGAGTACGGCGAGGTGCGGGTTTACGGCGATCCGATCGGCACGTGTCACCATCGCCTGGCCTACCTGCCGCAACGAGCCGACTTGGACTGGCGGTTTCCCATCACGGTTGCGGAACTGGTGATGACGGGCCGCTACGTCCACCTGGGGTGGTTTCGCTGGCCACGTGCCCGCGACTGGCAACGAGTGCATGGTTGCTTGCTGCGGCTGGGAATCGCGGATCTGGCGGATCGGCAGATCGCGGATCTGTCAGGCGGTCAACAGCAACGTGCGTTGTTGGCGCGTGCCCTCGTGCAAGACGCTCGCCTGTTCTTGCTCGACGAACCGTTGAACGCCGTCGATGAAGCAACGCGTGATTTGGTGACCGAGGTTCTGGCGGACGAGGCTCGCGCGGGCAGCAGCGTGCTGGCCGCGACGCACGATCTCCAGCGGCTGGATGAATCGTTCGACGCCGTCATTCACTTGCGCGAGGGGCGCATCGAGCGGATCGAGCCGTTGGTTGTCGCCCGTGCTGTGCCGAGGCCCGCTCGAACGATCGCCACGGTCGTTTCCACTCAACGGATGGGAGATCGGTCATGCAGTGGGTAATCGAACCGTTGCAGTACGGCTTCATGCGTCAGGCCCTGGTGGCAGGCTTGCTGGTCGGTGCCACATGTTCGTTGCTAGGCGTTTACGTGGTGCTGCGACGTTTGGCCTTTTTGGGAGATGCCGTCGCGCATACCACGCTGCCCGGTATTGTCATCGCCTACTTGAATCAATGGAATCTGTTCTTGGGCGCGTTGGCTGCCGCGCTGGTGACGGCGCTGGGGATCGGCTGCCTGAGTCATCGGGAACGGCTCCGCGAGGACACGGCGATCGGCGTGTTGTTTTCCGGCATGTTCGCGCTGGGGATCGTGTTGATCAGCCGAACCAGAAGCTACCGGGATTTCTCGCACATCCTGTTCGGAAACATTCTGGGCGTGTCGACCGGGGACCTGGTCGGCATCCTATTGGTGGGGTTGATCGTCGTCGGAACGTTGTGGGCATTTCACAAGGAACTCGTGTTGACCAGTGTCGATCCGCTGCACGCCCAAGTCATCGGGCTATCGGCGGACAAGATTCGGTATCTGCTGCTCGTCTCGCTGGCCATGGCGGTGGTTACCGCCATCCAGGCGGTTGGCGTCGTGCTGACCACTGCCTTGCTGGTCACGCCCGCAGCAACTGCGTCGTTGCTGACCAAGCGGTTGCAGCGCATGTTCGCGCTCGCAGTGCTATTTTCAGCCATTGGCACCACAGCCGGTTTGTACGCTTCCTTTTATCTGGGAGTGTCCAGTGGCGGCGCGATTGTCCTGGCATGTACGCTGCTGTTCGGAATCGTCTTCGTCACTCGATCGCTGGTCCACAACCCATCTTTTCCAATTCTCTTGCCTCGGACGATTCGGTAAACTATGCTTTATCACATTCGATGGTCGGACCGAAGCGTGAACGGGCGATGGTTTCGTCGCCTGTTGCCGGGTATTTCCTGTTCCAAGGTTCGAACATCCTATGCACCATCACTCGTACGAACTCACGTTGGGGTTGAGCTTTTTGCTGGGCATGCTGCATGCCTTAGAACCCGGCCATGGCAAGACGGCCATGTTCGTTTATCTGGTCGGGGCGCGACGCAGCGCCTGGCACCCGCTGGTTATGGGGATCAGCACGGCCGTTTCTCATTCGGTGTCGTTACTGGCCATCGCGTTTTCGGTCCACCTGGCTCATCACTTGCTCACCGGCGACCATCACCACGAGCATCAGGTGTCGCGGGTGCTGCAGTGGATCAGTGCGATGTTGGTCGTCGCGATCGGCATTTGGATGTTGGTGCAAGCTCGACGGGGGCGGCCTGCGACGTGTGGTTGCGGCCAGCATGGACACGGCCAGGGCCATCACCACGATCCGCATCTCCAAGTGGTCTCGCTCGGCGGCATCGACTCGGTGGTAGAACCGCAACCGGTCGAGCCGCCGACGCCTCGGTCGCCGCAGGGGTTTCGGACGACGGCCCTGTTGGGTTTCGCGGTCGGTTTGCTGCCCTGTCCGTCCGCGCTGGCCGCGCTGTTCACGGGCCTTTCGACCGGTGCGCCGGGCCAGGCGTACGTGATCGTGTTCCTGTTCGCCGCCGGCATCGCGCTGTCGCTTTCGGTCGTCGGTCTGCTACTGCAACGTTTCGGCGATCGGCTCGGGAACCGGGCCAGCCGTTTTTCGCACCTGCCGTGGCACTACTTTCGCGGTGCTTTGATCTTGACGATCGGCGGCATCTATACCCTGCGGCTGGTCGTCGTCGGTACGTAGACCCTGGTTGCGGACGTGTTGTCGGGAACCGTTTGGCAGCGATCGGCCCTTTCGACACATGGCTTGCTTGGATTCTGACACCTATTTTTTTCGGGAGGGATTATCGATGGATCGTGAGTGTCGACGTCTGCCGGTCAC
>REEF01000775.1 GCA_007695205.1 Planctomycetaceae bacterium | reverse complement strand
GGGACTCTGTTCCGACCGGGTCGGGTCAGAGACCCAACCTACTTTGGTTGCGGCCGGAGGCCGCGTTAGGATCGGCAAAGAAATAACTGAGGCATCTTTCCCCCCCTCACCCTGCCCTCTCCCACCGAGGGAGAGGGGACATCGGACAGTATTTATTTCTTTGCCGATCTTTACCGGTACTCCTCGCAATGCCAGATTCCGCCCTCCAGCGTCCGCAGGGAACAGTGCTGGTAATTCGCGCAATCAGAGCATAAGCCGTCGACGCGCGACAAACGGCGCACAGCCGGTCGCGTCGGAACCTGCTCTTCCCAATCCGGCGGTTGCGGACCGTCCACAACCGAAAACTCCTCACACTCCAGAACCGGTCTGCCCGGACGGTCCAGGGTCATGCAGGATGATTCATGAACGCACGTCCAACATAGTTCATTGTGGTGGTCTAACATGATCGATTCTCCTGTCGCGCTTAGAGGCCCAAGCACCTTTGCAACTTCCGCGCCAGCAGATCGGCTCGGCGGCAATTCGCAGGAGCACGTGGCATTTGCTGAGGCCCGAGTGACCAAGAAAGGCCGATTTCCTCCGGTTTTTCGCTGCCGGACTTGCCCTGAAAGAATCTGGGCAGAAGGCAATAGCACAAGGGGGGCGATCCCCAAAGAATCGGGATCAGGCGGGAAGAATCTCCCCGGTGGGGAGAATCACCCCGGTGGCGGAGGTTCCGCAAGAGGCGACTTTTCGAGGCTCTTCAGTTTCTCGCGCAGCGTCTTGCGGTCGATTCCCAGAATGCGGGCGGCTTTCGTTTTGTTGCCCCCGACACTGGCAAGCACATGATGCAGGTGCTCGGCTTCCACCTCGGCCAGCGTGCGATTCATATCGTGTTGGCGCGGCGCGGAAAAACGCATCATGGCGGGCAGATCGGACACGTTGATCGTGTCGCTTTCCACCATGACCATCAAACTCTGAACCACGTTTTCCAGTTCGCGCACGTTCCCCGGCCAGTGGTAGCCGTTCTTCAGGGCATGGAGCGCTTCATCGGTAAAGTACGGCACAGGCCTGCCCAGCTCTTTGCTGAACTTCGCTGCAAAATGGCGGATCAGCAGCAGGACATCGTCACCGCGCTCGCGGAGCGGCGGCAGCGCGATCGAGACGACGTTCAGCCGGTAGTACAGATCCTCGCGGAACAACCCCGCCTGGATCAGCGCCAGCAGATCCTTGTTGGTCGAGGCCAGGATGCGTACATCCACGTGCCGTGGCCGGTTGGACCCGATCATATGCACCTGTCGGTCTTGCAGGACGCGGAGCAATTTTACCTGCATGTTCAGGCTTGTTTCGCTGATTTCGTCCAAGAAGATCGTGCCTCCGTCAGCGGTCTGAAAGAAACCGGCGCGCGATTCCAACGCCCCGGTAAAGGAACCTTTGACGTAGCCGAACAACTCGCTCTCCAGCAGCGTTTCGGGAATCCCGCCGCAGTTGACCGGCAGGAACGAGGCGGTCGCCCGCTGGCTGCTGTAATGGATGGCACGGGCGACGAGTTCTTTTCCCGTGCCGCTTTCGCCGGAGATCAGGACCGTGGCCGACGAAGCGGCGGCCTTGCCGAGCGAGCGACGAAGCTGTTGCATCGGCAGCGAATCGCCGATCAGACCGTCGTGTGCCGGCGAGACCTGCGGCGAGGGCGCGTTGCCCAACCGGCGTGCGTGCAGTTTCGCTAACGCCCGCTCGACCGCTGCCTGCAGTTCGCCATCGGTAAACGGCTTGGCCAAGTACTCTTCGGCCCCGATCTTGACCGCTTCGACCGCACCTTCGATCGACGGATAGCCGGTGATCATGATGACCTCGGTATCCTTCAGGTTCTCGCGGACATGCCGCACCAGGTCCAGACCGCTGGCCCGGGGCATCTTCAGATCGGTGATCACCAGATCGACGCTCGCCGTCTCCAAAATTCGCATGGCCTCGGACACCCCCGGGGCGGTGAGCACCGCGTAGCCTTGTGCGGCAAGGTTGCGTTGAATGGCTTCGACGGTCGAGGCCACGTCATCGACCACCAGCAGGGTCTCGGGCTTGCTGACACGCGTGTTCGTCGACATCTTATCCATCCTTCGGGCATTCATCAGGAACGTTGGCGTCCGTAGCAACGGGGGCCGAAACGACTTCTCCAATTCCGTCGGGCCGGGGTCGGGAGTCGTTTTCGGGAATCCGCTTTCCATCCCGTTGACACTTCGACCGAAAACGACTGCCGACCCCTTGCGGTTCGCCACCGTTGCCAGCCTGCTGGCCGGGAACCGGTTCGTCCGGGCCGTGGATCGGCAGCCTGATCTCGAAGCGGGTCCCCCGTCCCGGACGGCTGCGGGCAGCGATGGTGCCGCCGTGGGAAGTAACGATTCCATGCACGACGGGCAGGCCTAATCCGGTCCCTTCGTGGATATCCTTGGTGGTGAAGAACGGGATGAAGATCCGTTGCAGCACCTCGGGCTTCATCCCGACACCGTCGTCTTCGACCACCAGCACGGCCTGGCCGTTGGACACGCTGGTTGTGATCTTCAGGACACCGCCCGCAGGCATGGCCTGGATGGCGTTGACGACCAAATTCACGAGTACTTGGTTCAATTGAGCCGGGTCGGCAGGGATAGGGGGCAACTGCCGCGACAGGCGGCGTTTGAGCATCACGTTATTCTTGGCACAGCGGGACTCGAGGAACGCCAGTCCCTGTTCGATGACATGCTTCAAATCCACCAGCATCCTCTGCGGCGGCATCTGGCGGGCGAACAGCATCAGTTTCTTGATGATTTCGCGAGCGTGCAACGAGGAAGCGACGATTTTTTCGAGGTCCAAAGCGGCTTGCCGAGGCAGTCCGGGCTGTTTCTCGGCCAACTGGGCAAACGCCAGGATATTGCCCAACGGCTCGTTCAATTCGTGGGCCACACCGGCGGCGAGCTGCCCGATCGTGGCCAGCCGGTCCGCGTGCCTCAACTGCTCCTGCAACCGTTGCTCCTCCTCCGCCGCTTCTCGCCGCTGGACAATCACCGGGATCTGCCGGGCGACGGCGTCAATCAAGCTCCGCTCCTCGTCCAGAAAAGGGCCTTCGTCCAGCTCGGTCCGGTGTTCCCGATAGACCACGTCGACCGAGCCGCGGGGGTGGCCACCGATCATGATCTCGGCCGACTGTCGATGGACGAATTTCCCGAAATTGGCCGTCGCATAGACCACTCCGTCCAACACGATCCGCGCCGCAGCGATCTCCGGGTACTGCCAGGCGGCTGGCAACAGATCAGCGATCCCGCCGAAGAGCTGCTCGGCCGTGATCGCGGGAGTTTCCGCCAGTTGAGCCAACTGGTACAGGCAGGTCAACTCCTTGATCCGTTCGCGCAAGGCAGCATGGGCGAATCGGCTGACCAGTGCCAGCGCTAGCGTCTGGGCCAGACCCTCGCAGGACCGCTGATCTTCCGGTGGGAAAAAGTCCTCTTCGCGACTGGCCATCTGCAACAGCCCGAGCGTCTCGCCCGCAGCCACCAGGGGCAGCGCGATGTGCGAAGCACCAAGCACCCGCGGCCGACACGATTCGGTACACGCATCGATGGACGTCTCCCGGCAAACTCGCTGCTGGATCTCGACGGTCAGGGATTTTCCCGGTCGTCGTTCCGCTTTGCAGCACAGGCAGTCGTCCTCCCGCTTGACCCAGATCTCGACGGAATCGCAGGTGAAGAACTCCAGGAACCGATGCGTAGCGTGCCGGAGAAAGCTGGCCAGCGGCGCGTCGACGTGGATCGATTGCAGGATTTCCTGGGAGAAGACGGCAAAATCTTTCTGCCCGCCGCTTACTAACGTGGTAACCCGCCGCGTCCGATTCCTCGTCATCTACGATCTCCGATCCCCTTCGTTGACCTGCACGGCAGGCCTTCGACGAACTCAGCCGCCCACCGGATCCACCCGCCTTTCGTTGGGCTGGGACGAATCGCATCAATGCATCTATGGCACAATTCCGTTCGATTATCGCCGTTGGGTGCGAACTCGCCAACGGGTGAACCGAGGCCGGTACCGGAGGCCGGACGGATTGCCAATCCGTCCCACGAGGGAGCTTCATGCAACGTTGGGATCGGCAAATGAATTACTGTCGCGTTTTGCGAAAAGGGGTCAGTGGGTCCCGCTGTTTTTGCGAGAAGTGAGATTATGACAGATACCGAGCGCCGCAAAGAGAAGTCGGGGCTCAGGCGAAGCCTTTTGATTGTTCTAGACACCGCTGGGGGTATTATTGAAGTGGTCGAACGAATGGTGAATACTATCCGTCACCATTGCGAGGATGTGACGATGGTCATCCCCAGGCGAGCGATGTCTGCGGGCACGGTCCTCGCCATGTCCGGCGACCGAATCATGATGGGCGTCCACCGGTTTCGCGGAATCCGCAGTCCGCCCACTGGCTGCCGCTAGTTCGCCGCGCAGGGCGTTGATCTGCGTCAATCGCAGTTCTTGATCGGGATCGTCGGGGTCGTCGACTTCCCCGCCGAACTCGGCCGAACCCAAGAGCATCAACAGGTGCCGGCCGGCGGGTCGGCAACCTGGGCCAGCGCCGCCAAGCCGTCGGAGTACCATGTGGCGGAATCCGGCGTGCGCGCCGGGCCAGCGACGTCCTCCAGTCGCCCCAGCACGCCGTCCATCCCGAGGATCTGAAACTGGACGGTCCAACCGCGGATCGCATCCGCTGCGCCTCGAACTCCCCGAACTGGAAGAGACTCAATGCGGCAAAGATCTGAGCGGGATCGGTTAGTCTAAACAGGGCCGGGTATCCCTTATGACGCGATTTTGCTTGCTTTGCTGCCCGTCCGAACACTAATGAAGGGGTTTCCGGAGTACCGAAGAATCGTTGCTGCAAGGGTTTCGTGCCATGCTGGGGATCCGCTACGTCTGAAGTGGACCCCAATATTTGGACCACGAACGCGCTTCGCTTAGATAGAAAGAGCAACGCGTTTTGATAGGCCGCTGGACGAGTTGCGCAAGGTCCGCTAGCAGCGATTCGACCGGCGTTTCTTGGCGACCTTGAACGACGCCTGTGACGGTGCTGTCCCGGATGAGCGCGACCGGCGGCGAAGCCGTCTTGTCGAATCATCCGGCGGATCGCCGAGGTCCACTTGCCCCGTGGCGAGCGTGTATCGACGAACTTTTTTGGCAGCAGGTTTACCAGCACCGGCCGCCGCAGTCGCCGCGGCGACGGTTGCGGCATCTGGTTTCGCTGCTTCTGGCCGGAGCGATCCGGTGACGGCAAATTCTGGACTCAGGTCGTCCGCCAAACGATGCGCGGCAGCGAAGCGCGGCTTGATGGTCGGTTACAGCGACGAGCTGCGCATCCGCCCCGTGAACGGCAGCCTGTTGCAACAGATCGCCGCTTACGTCGAACCATCGAGAGTCGTTTTCGACTGACGACCAACGCTGACAATGTGACGGCGGATCAGACGTCGATCGCCTTCAGACGACCTGAGCTATCCCCCAGTGTCTCGACGTTCGCGCCGACTCGGTCGAGCATGGACAGGAACAGGTTGTTCAGCGGCGTTTCGCCAGGCAAGCGGATATGGCATCCGGTGCGGACCGTGCCCGCTGCGCCACCGGCCAGGACGATCGGCAGATCATGGTGCCAGTGCCGGTTCCCACAGCTCAAGCCGCTGCCATACATGATCATCGTGTGATCCAGCAGCGTCCCGGAACCTTCCTTGACCGCCTGCAACTGTTTCAGGAAGTAGGCGAACTCACTGACCAGGAAGCCATCGATCCGCTTGATCTTCTCGATCATCTCCTGGTCGTTCCGGTGGTGGGACAGGTAGTGGTGTCCGTCGCGCACATCGACCATGGGATAGGTGCGATTGCTACCGGCGTTGCCCAGCATGAACGTGGCGACACGCGTGCTGTCGGTACGATACGCCAGGACCAGCAGATCGTACATCAGCCGGATGTGCTCTTGTGTGTTGCGTGGAATCGCTTCGGGCGTCTCAAAATCGGGAGGATCGATCTTGGCCGCCTGTTCGGCTCGTTCGATCCGCTGCTCCAATTCACGCACGCTGCTGAAGTACTCGTCCAGCTTCTGCCGATCGGTTTGTCCTAAAGCGTCCTTCAGTCGCTGCGCGTCGTCGGCGACGAAATCCAGGATACTCTTTCGCAGCGTGTCGCGTTCGTTACGACTTTCGGCGGACTGATCCCCGCTGCCGAACAACCGTTCGAAAACCAGTCGGGGATGGACTTCCTTGGCCATTGGGCTGGTTTCGGTCCTCCACGAGATATTCGACGAGTACGCGCAACTGTACCCGGAATCGCAATTGCCGGCGTTCCGTCCGGCCTCGATGCCCAATTCCAGCGAGGGCAGACGCGTCAGGTGCCCGACTCGATCAGCGGCGACCT
>REEF01000772.1 GCA_007695205.1 Planctomycetaceae bacterium | reverse complement strand
TTTTGCATGATGCCGTTGGAGTAGCGGAGAGAAAGAAAGGCACAGCCAAAGCGGCGTCAAGCCACCGCACTCCAAAAAAAGCGGACCGGCCTGTGGGGAAAAAAAGCGTCACGTCCCCGGAGCACAAAACTGGGCGAAAACGGTACGAACTGAACACGCCACTCCCGACCCCTTCCGCAAAACGCGACAGTGATTCATTTGCCGGTCCTTGGGCGATGCTTGGGTGCAGGGATTTTTTCTTCCCGCCGCTTGACGGTAGACCGTCGACTGTCTACGATTTCGGATTGGCGGACACAGAGAGCTCCATGTGCGTATCGAACGATGTGCTGCGTCTGCACGGACCACTGTGACCGAGGGGCCGTTTCCGAGACCCGTGAACGGCTGGAAGATTGAATACTGCCAACCACGAAGGAACATCGACATGCATGGTGACCAGCAAGGGGCCGTCAGTCTTACGCGCCGCGAGGCATTGCACATCGGACTCGGAACACTCCTCGGCTCGGCCGTTGCAGTGACTGGCACGCGGGCGGAGGACGGCAAAGCGGCGGCGGATACGACCGAGCAAGAGCGCTTGGCCATTTCATTCTGGAACTTCGGGCTGTTGAGCACGGGGCCCAACAGCATCTTCAACGCCCTGGAAATGCATATGGCCGAGACGGTCCAGCGCGGCTTCAACTGCATCCGGACCGAGTGCGGTACGGGAATCACGCATGACGCCGAGGGCCGGCCGCGCGGGGAACTGGAGTTCTACCCAGTCCTCCCGGGCCACGATCATTTCACCCGCGAACTGCAGCACGTCAGGGGCGGTCGCATCGATCTGCTTAAACGCCTGATCGAACTATGCACGGTCGCCAAGCGTCATAACGTCAAGCTGATCCTGTCGAGCTGGTACTACCTGCACACGTTCTGGTTCACCGACAAGAACGTGACGGCCGAGTTGCTGGGACTGCCCCTGGAGAAACGCTTCATGTATTTTGCCCGTGGGCTGGACCGCATCCTCGAGGAGTTGAAACAACGGGGGCTGGCCGACACCATCGCCACCGCGGAGATCTTCAACGAGGTGGGCCCCCGTCACCACGGCAAAACCGTCGACCACGAGGAAGCGCTGGATTTCCTGCAAACGCGCCACCCGGATATTCTGTTTTCCCTGGACACCGACAGTTTCGATACCTCGAGGATACCGCGCAACGCGCAGGTGTGGACGTACCACAGCTACTACCTGTGGCCTATCTACGGGCTTCTCGAACAAGACCTGATACGTGGCGACAAGGACCTGAACGATCCCGCGGCTTACGCTCCGATCCGCCGTTTCTTGCGCCGGGATCTCGTGCCGTTTCAGGCGATCCTCGACAGCCGCGCGGGGCGTCCTCCCATCGCACGAGACTGGTTTCGTCGCATCTGGCTGTATCGCAACCTCGATCCGAACGCGATGCCGGAATTGGAGCGTCTGCTGCAGGAACATCTCGAAAAGAACATCGATCGGTTCAAGCAGAGGGCCACGAACGCGGTGGAGCAGGCCATGAAGGTGCGCGACGAGCTGTTTCCCGGTATCCCGCTGGTACTGGGCGAGGGCGCCAGCTACTGCGCCGATCACCGCTTGCGCTGGGAGGAGCGTTCCGATGCCTACTGGGAAGTGGTCGAACACGCGGCCCGCACCTGGCGAGAACACGGGTTCTGGGGCGCCGTGCCACGCACGAATAGCGGACCGACAGACCCGGTCTGGCACGAGTACCCCGAGCGACTGCAGCGTGCGAACGCCGTGTTCCTGGGCGAGAAACCATAGCGTCAACGAAATAGCCGGTTGAACAACCAGATGCCTACCACCACAGGATTAAGATCATGAAACAACCGTCCCATTCCCCTTCCGTCGTTACCGGAATCCTGCTTTCGGCGGTGCTGGCGGTGCTTGGCGGCCCGGCGGCTCCGTTGACGGCGCCGCTTGTCATCTCCTGACATGTCCCGCGTAGCACGCTTGTAGAGTTTACCAGGGTCTTCGGCACAGGTACAATCAAGGTTACGAGCAGCGGTTGCTCGCACGTCGACTGGTCAGGTCGGTAGTACCGAGGCGACGAAGTTCGCCTAAAGTGCAGTAATTGCGCTAGAATCATTATAACGAGAATTAGGACAACCAACATGAAATCCACACTCAATCGCCTTCAGGCCCTGAAAACTTTTTCTACCGCTATCATCGGTGTCGCACTGGCACTACCTCTTTCCGCCCAAACGCCTGCTGTCTTCACCGCTTCTGATGCGGCGAGGCAGAAGCCCAACCTCATCATCATCCTTGCTGATGACTTCGGATGGGGCAGCTTGGGTTGCTACGGTGCGCCGGAAGAATTGAAGACGCCTCATCTTGACCGTCTCGCGCGTGAGGGCCGGCGTTTCACCGACGTCTACAATGCCAGTTCGGTCTGTTCGCCGTCGCGGTACGCGCTGATGACGGGACGCTACTACTGGCGCACGGAACGCAAAGATGGCAGAGTCCTCGGCTTCGCAGCGCCGCTGCACATCGAAACCAACCGTCTCACGCTCGCGTCGCTTTGCAAAGCTCAGGGCTACCGCACCGGCGCGTTCGGCAAGTGGCATCTCGGCTTGCAGGCGGGGCCGGATAGGGCGGATTGGAACAAGCCTCTCACGCCTGGCCCGCGAGAAATTGGCTTCGATTATTTCTTCGGCCTCGCGGCCAACCCGTGGAACGGTCCGCACACGTTCATCGAGAACGACAGCCTTCTTGGTCGCATCCCCGGCCAGGAAGTCACGGTAACCGGAGGACATAGACCGGATGCGACAACCTCGGGCATCCTCAAGCAGTACGAGACGCAATACATCATGGAGACGCTCACCGATCGAGTCACAGACTGGATCGAGGAGAACGGTTCCGAACCGTTCTTCGTCTATTACGCGCCGACCGCCACGCATACGCCGATCGATCCCAATCCCCGCTTCACAGGCAGTCCGTTCGGCAAATACGGCGATTTCATCGAAGAACTCGATTGGAGTGTGGGCCAGATCCTGGCACAACTCGACAGGCTCAAACTTGCTGATAACACGCTCGTCATCTTCACCAGCGATGACGGCGCCGCGTTGCGGGAAAGCAAATACTCTATCGCAGCTACGGAGGCCGGCTTCGCCCTCAACGGCCCGTTCCGCGGCGGCAAACACAGCGAGTGGGAAGGCGGTTTTCGCGTACCTTTCCTCGTGCGATGGCCCGGCAAGGTCCCCGCCGGCACGGTGAGCGACCAAGTCTTCTGTCTCACTGATATGCTGGCGAGCGTTGCGAGCGTGCTTGACGTTCCCCTGCCCAAGGGCAGTGCTGAGGACAGCTTTGACGCGTGGCGTTTCTTCACGGAGGAGAAACCCGGCCAACCCCTGCCCTACGTCATCATGCAAGCCTTCGCCGGCGCGACCTATGCGATCCGCATGGGCGACTGGAAGCTTATCGAGCGAGCCTCACCGAGGCAGAATGAACTGTACAACCTGAAGGAAGATGTTGCGGAGGCCAAAAACGTCATTGCCGCCAATGCCGACCGCGCTGCACAGATGCAGAGGATACTCTCCGAAGCTCGCGACCGCACCTATACACGTCCCGGTGCTGGCAAATGACGGCGAATCTGACGCAAAGCATCCTCTTAAAATTTGATTCTCCCTACAGCCATCGATGACTGCACTTTAGGCGATCAAATGGCGAGGTCAAGCAGCGTCTGAAAGAGCCTTTGAAATTTGCAGTTGTCTGGGGGCCCGGGCAGAGCGGCCAGGAATTTTTTTTCCAGCATTCAACAGCATAACTCAACCAACGTGAACACCCACTGGTTCAAATGCCAACAGCCAATGTTCGACCACACGTTCCGGACCTGTTGTTGACCTGCTCCCCAGACTTCCTTGAGGTCATGAAAGTGTTGCTCGATCGCCCGGCCCGCTTTGCCAAGCTGAGCTTATTCTTGCCGTAGATACGGTTGCCGTGTGCATCCGGACCAGGCACGTCGAACAGGCAGGCATCTTTGCGCAGGCGGCTGGCTCTCTCGATCGGGCCCGTCAAGAGCACTTTGGCCTCGCTGGCTTTCTTCCGGTTGAGATTCCGACGGGCGAGCCGCTTGCGCTTCTCGTACAGCGACTTCTGGTTTCTCTTGTGCTTGGGTCGCGGACGCGTTGAAATTTGTTCAAAATTCTTCGAACGTTTTTCCTCAACGCCCAGCGCGTAACTCTCTTAATCACAACGCCGTGACCCCCCGCCATATTTCGTGCAGCACGTTTGTGGGGCATATACTTAGTTGACAGGGTTTTCGGCACAAGTACAATCTGCGGTAACGAGCAACGGTTGCTCGCACGCTGGCGGGTCAGGCCGGCGGAACCGCGGCGACGAAGTTCGCCTAAAGTGCAGCTAGAGTGCAGCTAGGAGGAGAAAGTATGAGTCTGAACCGGCGCGATGTCATGAAGACGGTTGGCGTGATCACGGCGGTCGCATTGACGGCGGCGTCGCTTCACGGGGGCGGGGCGCGGGCCCATAACGGCGAGCGTCCAAATGTCCTTTGGCTTACCTGCGAGGACATCGGCCCGCACCTCGGATGCTACGGCGACGAGTACGCCTACACGCCGAATCTCGACGCGTTTGCGGCGCGGGCGCTGCGGTATGACGTGTGCTGGTCCAATGCGCCGGTGTGCGCGCCCGCCCGAACCGCGCTCATTACCGGCGTTTACCCGCCGAGTCTCGGCGGCCAACACATGCGGTCCATGGTGGGTCTGCCGGACTTCATGAAGATGTATCCCCAGTTTCTGCGCGAAGTCGGGTATTACTGCACAAACAACCGGAAGGAAGACTACAACGTGCACAAGCCCAACCAGGTGTGGCACGAGTCCTCGGGCCAGGCGCACTACCGTGATCGGGAGGAAGGCCAGCCGTTCTTCGCCGTTTTCAACGACGGGCGGAGCCACGAGGGCGCTATCCGGAATCGGACGGACCTGCCCCATCACGACCCCGATCAAGCCCCCATCCCGCCGTATCATCCTGATACGCCCGAGGTCCGGCGCGATTGGGCGCAATACTATCATTCGATCAGCCGGATGGATGAATGGTTTGGTGAGAAGATTGCGGAACTCGAAGACCAGGGATTGATGGAAGACACCATCATCTTCTTTTACGCCGACCACGGCTCGGGCATGCCGCGTCACAAACGCTGGCCGTACAATTCCGGGCTGCATGTGCCCTTCATGGTGTACGTGCCGGAGAAATGGCGCCATCTTGCGCCGGCGGATTACGAGCCCGGCGGAACGACCCGGCGTCTCGTGGGATTCGTGGACATGGCGCCGACGCTGCTAAGCCTGGCGAATATCGAGCCGCCGGAGTGGATGCAAGGCCGTGCGTTCATGGGGCATCACGAGGCCGAACCTCGTCGGTATGTCTACGGTTTCCGCGGCCGCATGGACGAGCGCTACGACATGGTTCGGTCGGTGCGCAACGACCGCTACATCTACGTCCGCAACTACATGCCTCACTGGATTTACGGCCAATACGTCGGCACCATGTTCGGGACCAAAACCACTCAGGTGTGGCATGATCTCTACCGTGAGGGTGAGCTGGAGCCGCCTCAGACGTACTTCTGGGAAGAGAAGCCGCCAGAAGAGCTCTACGACCTCGAGAACGATCCCCACGAAGTCAACAACCTCGTGGATTCGGAGGAGCATCAGGCGATCTTGAATGAACTTCGCCAAGCCCACCGCGAGCATATGATGGCGACGCGGGACGCCGGTTTCCTGGCGGAGGCCGAGATGCATCGGCGCGCCAAGAGTTCGACGAAGCCGGTGTGGGAACTCGACAACGGGACCACCATTTACGAGATGGCGCATGACGCCGAGCAGTATCCGCTTGAGCGTATCCTCGCCACGGCAGAGCTGGCGGCCAGCCGCGCCTTCGAGGTCGTGCCTGATCTTCTGATCTCTCTGGACGACGGTGATCCCGCCATCCGGTACTGGGCGTTGACGGGGCTGCTGGTGCGCGGCGCGCCCGCCTTCGAGATGGCCTCGGAAAAGGTCCGCGAACGGCTTGATGATGAGAATCCCAGTGTGCGGATCGTGGCCGCGGAGCTGCTAGGCTCCTTCGGCGGCGAGGATGATGCGGAGGCTGCGGTAGACGTTCTGGGCGAACTGGCTTCCCCGCAAGAGAATGGCGCGTATGTGGCGATTGCCGCGTTGAACGTCATCGAGAATCTGGGCGAACTCGAGCGGCTTTGGCCGATGTTTGAGGAAATGGATCCCGTGGATCCCGATGCGCCAGGCCGGGCGAACGATTATGTGCGTCGTTTTCTGCCGACACGGCATGGCCCCTGGATGCCGTCGCGTCATGCCCCGTGGCTGCGGCATTCGTGGTAGTGTTGCCGCCC
>REEF01000771.1 GCA_007695205.1 Planctomycetaceae bacterium | reverse complement strand
CGGAGGACGCCGCCAGCGTTCTCAGCCTGATGCTGTTGGCCGCCACGCAAGGGACGCCACTGACGGTGTCAGCGACGGGACCGGAGGCGGACGACGCAGTTCGGGCGGTTGTTGCCGACCAAGAGTACCAGGCCGACCAAACAAAACCACAACATCCACACGATCACGGCGCCGGTGACCGGGCTCCTCGTGGTCGTCCGGTTCCAGCGGGAATTGCCGTCCACGGTTCAAGACGACCCTGGGCATCGGTTCTATTGGTTCGAGACCGTCCAGCATCCCACGACTCAACCACCCAAGCGATCAGACATGGCAGAAGAACAAAGTTGCCTTTCGCTGGACACCCGTTGGGGATCATGGTTTGTTGGAAGAGATCGACGTTCCTGAAGGTGACCATACTCGACCGAAGGCAGTCAATAATGCTGGAGATGTGTCCGGGGTATTCTCTGGGGAGTCGAGCGGTCTCTTTCTTTTCACGGATGAGGACGAATTCGTGTGGCTTCCTCCTCCGACGACGCGATACTATACCCAGGTCTTGAGCAACCGCTTCAGCCACGACGGAGGAGAATGGCTGCAACTCGTCGTATCGGGGTTCGAATCCCACACGCCAGTTGCGGGTTCTCGGACCATCCGCTACACTCTACTGCTGGGATCACTCTCTACCCACAAAGACGATCAGCGCAGTGCAGCCTATGACGTCAACAACGAGGGGCATACCGTGGGGAGAAGCCAACACGAAGAACCTTTGTGGGCGCCGTTCCTTCACACCGACGAGTTGGGGATGCTTAACCTGGAGGAACTGACCATCGGTATCCCATGGGCAGATATCGACCGCTACTACCTCCGCGGGTCATGGATCAATGACGAAGGCACCATTGCCGGCCCCCATTTCTCCAACTATAACTTCGATCCTCACGATCATCCACCGAAGGCATTCGTACTGCGGCGAGTTTACGACGAGCCGCCCCCCGGGCAACGGCGATGAGCCAAGCGGTCCGGATGATCCCGACGGCCCCGACAGCGGCATCGTCGTGGACATCGAGTATAGCACCTCAGGCGGCCGAAACCAGGATCAGCACCTGGACGTGTGGGTGTTTCTCTCTGATGAGAACGCCGAACCGCTTGTAGGTGCGCAGGTCGCTGTCACCGTCTACCTCGACACGAACGAATACCTCTCAACCAGCGGCACTACGGACAGCATGGGCCTGTTCGATATTTCCATCAACAACGCCCCGAGTGGGACCTGGACCACGATCGTCAACAGTGTCAACGGAGTCGAGTTAGAGGATACGCCGGAGAACTCCTTCGACAAGTGATGTGGCAGATCGTCGTCGAGCTGCTCCAGTAACCGCTCCCCGATGCGCTGGCCGTCTCGTCGTGCCGTCGCTCTCCGCCCGAGGTTGGGCGGAGAGCCGGCAGCCGACGGCTTTCGTCACGAGCCATCCGGCCGACCGCATTCGCTGCATTTGGAGCGATCCTCTCCCTGGATTGGTTGTATTCATATCCCGGCCGCAGGCTCTGCACGGCCGGCGGACAGCCATTGGCCGCCGTGTCGGAGTTGAACCTCGATGCTGGTGGGGGGGGGGTGATCGGGAGTGGTTCAGGGGCTTCTGGTGTGATGTGTGATGGATTGAGTGAAGCGGGACGGGTTCTGGGCGATGGGACGAGCGAGCGGTGGTTGCAGTATATTTTGGGTGCTGGAATTTCGCTTGGCTAGGTGGCCTTCCGTTGTACGTTCAGCGCAGGTGAGGTCCAGTTGGCAGGAATCAGGGGACGGCTTTGCTCTGCTACGTGTTCAGCTGCGGAAAAAACCACTGGCCAGGGTGCCGTCGCTAACTGATCTGATTGCAGCGACGGGTGACCCTGTGAAAAGAAGTCTACTCTGCCGAGTTCAAGCAGAGAAGGGGGCATTGGTGATGGTCATCCGCTGGCGATCGAGGGGTACATCAGCGATCCGGCGTCAGCAAAGAATCTGAGTGTGATGCTGGCCCCGGAGTTCCTCTAGCGGATTCCCTTTCGCTCACCGGGGCGCTCCGCGCCCAAATCACTGCATTTTCGCGTGTCCGTCGCAAGAAACGTCCCCTTGGCGAGTTGTCCCGTATCGCAAAATCCATCGGGCCATCCTCAACTCCCCGCCCCCGACGATGATCGCGGCATGAAACGTAGCGAACAGCGGTAGGAGACGGCAGAAGACGGGCCAGAAAAGTTCCAGTGGGGTTGCAATCTTGTCAAACGACGTGCAGAATCCTGATCAGTCACTGTTCGAGATACGCCCCTGCTTATCAGTTATCAGTCCTATGTCCGAGGTCACACAGATTCTCCAGCGCATTGAACAGGGTGACTTGGCAACGGCCGAGCGGTTGTTGACGCTGGTTTATGACGAGTTGAAGAAGTTGGCCGCAGTTCGGCTCGCACAAGAGAGTCCAGGGAAAACCCTCGACGCTACGGCTCTTGTGCATGAGGCCTTCGTGCGGTTGGTCGATGTGCCCCATCAGCAGCATTGGAATTCGCGGGGGCATTTCTTCTCTGCAGCAGCTGAAGCCATGCGGCGGATCCTGGTGGAAAACGCGCGGCGGAAACAGCGGCAAAGACATGGCGGGGGACGCCGACGCGTCGAAATCGCCGACCCTCCGGCGCCGGAAGCGGATGCCAGCCTCTTAGCCTTGGACGAGGCTCTGACCCGCTTGGCGGAAGAAGACCCGATCGCGGCTCGGGTGGTGATGCTCCGGCGGTTCACCAACTTAGGCCACAGCGATGTGGCCGCCGCACAACGAACTACGCAGGAATCTCTAAAAATTTCTATTTTTTCGACAGCCCGGCCACAAACCATCGCACTGTAGGGTGAGACTCTTTGGCCGCCACTCTCTGGAGACGCACCCGTGTCCATCGAACCCACCGTGGTTCAGGAACTGTTTTTGCGACTGATCGAACTCCCGCCAGCCGATCGATCAGCGGCGCTGGAGCGGGAAACCGGTTCCGACGCCCTCGTCCGCGAAATCCAGCGATACCTGGCCAATGAGCCGGTCGAAGCCCGGCCGCAGAGCGCCGGGTATCGCATTCAGAAGTTCGTGCGCCGGCATAAGGGACCGGTCCTTGGCGCGAGCCTGGTGGCGTTGGCTTTGATGGTCGGCGTCTTGGGAACGACGTCGGGCATGATTCGCGCCTGGAACGCCGCAAGCGAAACAGCCAAGCGCTCGACGAGCTTACGGTGGAGCAGCAACGGACCCAGGATGCGTTTTTCGAGATGAGGGCGGCTCAACAAACGACGGCGACAGCGCTGGCGGCGGAGAAGCAATCGAAGCTCGCAGCCGTTGCCGCCGAAATGGCGGCCCTCCGTCAGGCAGCGACCTCCACGTTCGAGAAAGCGCTGCAGATTTGCGAGCAGGGGAATGCTCCACAAGGCCTGTTGTGGCTCGCCAAGTCTCTCGACCTGGCGGAACGCGCTGATGAGGCGCTGCTTGTTGAGGCGATTCGCCACAATCTCGCTGCCTGGTCCACGGAGTGTTGTGAATTAACGGCCATACTGCAACTCGGTTCGGATGTCACCGACGTTGCGTTCAGCCCTGACGACCAAACCGTCTTTGGAGTCGGCACCGATGGCGGCGTGCTGGCGTGGAACGCCGCGACGGGCAGTTGGAAGCGAGCACTGAGAATCTCTACGAGGACCGCCCCGACCGGCAATTGCCCTTCGCCCACGATCGGCTGTTGTATCGCGGGCTCGCGCTGCACCCCAAGGGCGACATGGTGGCGGTCGCCACAACCGCTGGGATTCAGCTTCGAGACAGCCAGTCGTTGGAGGTGGTGGGAGACCCATTCCCCAACGAGGGCGTGTGCTATCACCTGATCTTTGACGCGTCGGGCGAGCATTTATGGGCCGCTTACGCGGACGTTCAGCCCATGTTTTTTCCCAGGAATCCGTTTTCTCGCTTGCTGTGTTGGAGAGTGTCCGACCGCTCGATGGTTGGTAGGCCGTTGAACATCGGGATCCCCTTCAGCCTGGCCGCTCACCCGCTGAAGCTCGAAGCGGCTGTCGGATGCTGGCAAGGCAATTTCGTGATGCGTTCCAACACGCAAGGGGAAAGCCAGCCGAGGCAGACGCATTTCGGCATCGTTAGGGCGGTGGCGTACGACCCGACCGGCCGTTTCCTCGCCGCGGGAGGGCACGATCATGCGATCCGGTTTTGGGCCGCAGAAGGAAGTCACCCCCACGCTCCCACCATTCAACTGCCCAGCCGCCTGACGGTGGTCGCATTCGCTCGTCAGAATGGGATACTCGCCGCAGGTCGCCAGGGAGGGTTCATCCGGCTCTACCGCACACCGCAGCCGCTTAGCAGTCAAGTTCGTGTCGACGGCTGGCAGATGGGCTTGGACATCCATCCCCTGGAGAATCGGTTGATCAGTTGCAATTTCAACAATAAGGTCTTTTTGAACGACGACCAACTCAACCCACTCCCGACACGCATGCCAGAAGGTCTGACGGGACAATATGCCGACTGCGGGTTCGCGATCGGCGGACGCATCGCCTACCTGGGCTGGACCGATCCACGGTTGCTTGTCTGGCATCCGGGCACCGGCAAAGTGGAATTCACCACGCCCGTGCCCGCCGGGGCAGGCCGCCTGGCGATCGATGGTCGCGGACTGCTGGGATTGGTGGGCGGCGGCTTTGTCGGCGGCTCGACCGGCCAGGCGTGCTGCGTCGATCTGGTGACGGGCGAAATACTCTCGCTCCTCCCGCAATCCGGCGACACGCATTATGTTGCGCTGTCGGAAGACGGATCGCTGGCGGCCACCGCGAACTCCGATGGCGACGTGCAACTTTGGGAGCCGCGAACGGGCCAACGGATCGCAGTGACATTCTCGACCGACTCGAAGCTCCTTGCGGCAGCCGCCAGGGACGGCGTGCTGCGTTTGTGGCACGCTGCGACACAAACGCCGATCGGCAGTAAGGTCTCACACGGCGATGCCGTCTCTTCCGTAAAGTTCGCCCCCGACGGCGCGTCGTTTTACACCGCATCGCGGGATTATCCTCTTCGCCGCGTCCAATTGTGTCTTCCCTGGCCGGGGGACGCCAAGGCCGTGTTGCGACGAGCCGAGCTGGTCGCGGGGCTCGGATTCGATACGGATGAAGCAATCGCCCCGCTGACAGAAGAACAGCATTGGGAACGTGCGGGCTCGACGCCGTATGCCTAGTGGAGCGCGACCGCCAACCTGGCGATACCTCGGAAGGTTGATGCGGCCGATGTATTTCGCCTCGAAATCGAAGCCTTGCGAGCGGAATTGGCCCGGAGAACGAAGGACGCAGAACCTCCCGACGAAGGAGCGACGCAGGCCTACCGATCACGACTCGCGGAATCAGCGGCAAAGTTCTATCACGTTGTCCGCGACTATCGGGCGCGCGACGATGTACTCCAGCATCACCCTGAAGCCGCAATCGCCGTGGGCCATCTGCTGCTGGCCGATCAGGCATGGGAGCCGGCCATTGCTCTATACACGCGGCTCATCACCGACGACGAAGCGAATGCAACGCTGCTGTCCCAGCGCGGCGTGGCTCACCTCGGGGCGGAACAATGGGATCTGGGCCACGCCGATTGGTTGCGAGCCGTTGGGGAAGAACCCGCGTTGGCACGAGATGCATTCGATGAATTCAAGCATGTGAATCGATGGAAAGAGGCGGCTCTGTTTGGCCTGCTGCTGATGGAGCAGGACCCGCAGAACTCCTTGCTGTGGCTAGAAGTCGCGCTGTCAGTGGTTCTGTCCGAGGACGAGCAGGCCTACGGCAAGTTCTGCCGCCGCGTGGTCGAGTTGGCCGGCCAGAACCCATCGCCCCAGGCCGCCGAGCGCGCCATCAAGGCTTGCCTGTTACGGGCCGGCGCGATCGACCTCGCCGCACTTCCCGGCGACAGGCTAGCCCGGTCGCTGGATGAAGAGACTCCAGAGAAGAGGCTTCTTCCGTGGTTCTGGGGAGCCCGCGCCCTGCTGGCTTTGCGCAGCGGCGATGCCGAATCGGCGAAGAACTTCTTAACCCAACCCGAAGCGTATCATGGCAACCATCTCGGTCGCGCAATGAACCTGGCGATCCTCGCCCTGGCACAACACGAGCGAAAGCATTCCGGAGAAGAACGTAAGACGCTCGACGAAGCCTCGCAGCTAATCACTCGCCTCAAGGAGATCCAAAACAACCAGGGCGACCACGACCTGCTGATCACCGAAATCCTGCTCCGCGAAGCCGAATCGACGATCAACTGAAGCAGGGGTCAGGTCTTGAGGAAGCCCGGCGAAATTAGGTTTCGGTGTACGGTGCCGCGCGCATCAGATCCCGAGTCCGTCGCGGACAGATGGCATACTCCTCGAAACCATCTCCCGCCCGGAAGACCGCAA
>REEF01000769.1 GCA_007695205.1 Planctomycetaceae bacterium | reverse complement strand
CGTTTTGCTGGGTCTTTTGAAGGAACTCAACGCCCCGGTTGTACCAAGCAGGTTCTCCTTCCGACTTGCGTTCGACCAGCTCACGGAAGCTCTTATACCGTTCCAAGCCGTACATGTAGTAATGCGTCCACCACTTGGTTTCAAAACTCAGGTTCTTCGTAAACCAGGCGTTCGCTGTGGCGATGGCGGGCGACAGGGACGCGCGAGAAACCTTCGTGGGCCGCAACGTTCTTTCGTTCCGATTTTCCGAGGCATCTACTTTCGTCAAAGCAGCGGGAAGATCGCTGTCCTCCTGGCGCTCCTCCGGCGCAAAACCCAGAAGGTGATAACAGACATACAGGCTGCCTGCCCCGGCGACGGACATGGAATGCGTGATTTGCGTGTGACGACCATCGGAGACCGGAGTGGGGTCCAGATTTAACGGCGGACGATATGACCAGCCACCACCGGCATACTGAGTGCGAACATGCCAAATCGCCGCTCTCTCGATAGCATCGACGGGGATATCCATGCCCATCTGGTACGCCGCCCACAGGCAAAGAAGCCCGTATTGGGCTTGCGATGTGTCGTCGTAGGTAGGCGGACGATAGGACCAGGAACCCGAAGGACGCTGGCGAGTCAGAATCGAATTCAGCAGCAGTTCCAGATGGGGGCGCGAGTCCAATGGGTCGACTTCGGCCAGCATCATAAAACACAAAGCTGGCGCGTACGTGTTAGGCCCACCCTGAGTATCCGCAGAGCTTTCCGCGAAGTTTCGAGCTGCGTTGACACCCTCCCTGATCTTGGGGTGCGAGGGCTCGATGCCGGCCTTGAACAATGCCAGGGCCACCAGCGCTTGGCCACCAGCTCCATGAGCCGGTCCGCTCTGGGCCAGCAGAAAATCTGCGCCGCTTTTCACCATCTTACGGACCTCGGGACTCTCCGGCGTGTACGCTCGCACCGCTCCGGCCGGTAGTCCTGCGATCATCAGCAGCAACCCAAGGATCGCAGAACAATTCCTGCGAAAACTGCGATAAAATCCGAAAGGCATCAGAAACTTCTTCCCAGAAAATCAGTGATTCAGACCATACCCCATTATTTTGACCGATTATCTTGCAATCTGCCAGACCTGTCAAACAAACGCTTGACCTGTTGTGGCCCACGCACGATAATCCCAGACCGTTGTCGTTCTACGGATGGGCAAGAAGGCCAGTTCGCGGTTCGACGGTCCCGTGGTACCCGGCCCTCCCTCGTTTGGCGACATGAGAATCCTGTTTTTGCACTCCGGTGATCGCGTTCCCTCCGCCCGGTTCCGGGCTTTGCCCGTTGCACGGCGGTTACGCCAGGCGGGCCACCGTTGCACGTTGGCGTCCAGTTTTCCTCAGAAATATGACTATTTCCCCTGGCTGGGTTTTCGTCCAAGTCAAGCGTTGAAGCGAATCGTCCGATTTGCCCATCTGGTACTAGCCCGGCTGCGGCGATACGATGTCGTGGTATTGGATCGCGAACTGTTCGATAATCCGACCGTGGCGATGGAAGAGCGGTTTCGCAAGGCTGTTAAGCGGCTGATCCTGGATGTCGATGACGGGATCTTTCTGCGTTATCCGGAAAAATTCGCTCGTTTGGCCCAGATGGCCGACCACGTCGTGGCCGGTAATCGATTCTTGGCCGACAAAGCTCGGACGTACAACGAATGCGTCTCGGTGATCCCCACTTGCATCGAATTGGACGATTATCCGCAACGTTCGCCGGACGACGGCGCCCAGAGTCCGATCATCATTGGCTGGATCGGCACCCATGCGAATGTACCCTACTTGGCCATCGTCGCGCCGGCGCTGCGACGTCTGGCCCAGCGCCATCGGATCGAGCTGCGAATTGTTGCCAGCTCGGCCGATCCGCTCCAGGATCTGGACTTGCAGGGCGTACCCTTCCGATTCGTGCCATGGCAAGGGGAACATGAGGTCCGGGAGATCCTGCAGTTCCACATCGGGCTGATGCCGCTGCCAGCCGACCAGCAGTGGACTCGTTACAAATGCGGCTTAAAACTGCTGCAGTACATGGCCGTCGGCCTGCCGGCTGTAGCGTCTCCGGTTGGTGTGAATGCAGAGATCGTCCAGCACGGGATGAATGGGTATCTGGCAACGACGGTGACCGAATGGGAAGAAGCCTTAGCGGCGTTGATCGTCGATCCTGAAAAGCGTTTGCAACTGGGAACCGAAGCGCGTCGCACGGTGAAGAGCCGCTACTCGGTCGAAGTCAATCTGGCTCGCTACCTGGAGGTTTTCCAGGCACCCAGTACCTAAGCTCTGTCAGAAAAGGGGTCTGACCCTTTGGAGGCCACACGGAAAACTCGGGAAATACGGTGTGGCCGGAGAGGGTCAGCCCCTTTTCTGAAAGAGCCTGGTACCACTCGAATCATAGCCACTGTTGCCAGGCAGGCGGCAATTGTTCTTGAACCTCGATGTGTGTGAAAGGGGTCGTCGATCGCGAGCCCACCGAGCGGACCCAGGCGGCCATACGTGCCAAGCCCTCGGCCAACTGGGTTTCTGTCTGCTCGCCAAAGACCTGCCGGCAACGATCGTGCGAAGCGTACGCAGCTACCGCTTCCCTTCTCGGTTGCAAATGTTCGACCACGGCAGGAACCCCCATCGCTGCAGCGACTTCTTGGGCCAATTCCTTGACGGTCCACGGGCGGTTTGAGCCGAGATTAAAAACCTGATTCCGAGCTTTGTCGACCAAAGGAGCGCGGGCAATAATCGGCGCGATGTCGCCGACGTAGGTGAATGCCCGCTGCTGATTGCCATCTCCAAAGATAGGCATCGGCAGACTTTGCATCAACCGATTCATGAAGATGCCGACTACGTTTCGATACGGATCGCCGATGTTCTGGTACTCGCCGTAGGCATTGTGAGGACGAAAGACGACAGAATCGAGACCGAATATTTCATGGGCTGCACGCAGATCACACTCGACCGCATATTTGGCGATGCCGTAAGGGTCCTCCGGTTGGGGGGGCGTATCTTCCGACATCGGTACGGGCGCACTGCCGTAGACGGCCAACGAACTGGTGAACACAAAGCATTCACTCTGGTAGCGGACGGCAGCGTTGATCAGGGTCACGCTACCCAACAGATTATTGGTGTAGTTGAACCGACGGATAAAATGGCTCAGCCCCTCAGCCGCGTAGGCGGCCAAATGGTACACATGGCGAAACCGATACTCAGCGAACAACTGCTCGACCAAGGCTACGTCGGTGATGGAACCTACGACTAACGTGACCCGCGGATCGTCGGGCACATTCTCTCGGAAACCGCCCGAGAGATCGTCCAGGACCACGATCGACGCACCATCGAAGGCAGGGGTCTGTAATAAGGCCCGAATGACGTGGGCGCCGAGGAATCCCGCACCTCCCGTGACTAGAATCGATGTTTCACGATCTGACATCAGCTACCTTTCTTCCACTTCTTGACCATCGGGAGCATAGCCGCATCCGGTCCAAGAAGCAAGTAGGTTAACTCGTCGGCTTGGCTATAACTGTCAACCTGCCCGCCTGCCGCATCCAGGCCAACAATTTGGCGCAAGGAGCCAAAGTCAATTCGCCCCACATCGTCGGGTAGTCCGTAAACTGAATCATCCGCCGCCCCAGCGCAAGGCGGGGAACAGCGCTTTCCAGCCAGAGTCCGATGCTGCCGAGAATGTTGAAGACGTTCCTTTGATGAATCAGACGGATTTGATCGAACCCGCTTTGTTCCAACAGCATGCGTATCGTCCGTGGAGTGAACTGGTGCAAGTGCGTCGGTAGCTGTAACGCATACCAGTACGTGCCGAACACACGCGGCTCCCAACAGGCGAAATTGGGTACGCTCAGGGCCAACCAGCCGGATGGTTTGAGAATACGGTGGACTTCGCTGAGGACGGCGCACGGGTCGTGAAGGTGTTCGACGACCATCCAGGCGAATACCGCGTCAAAAGACGCTGCCGGAAACAGATTTGGCTGCAAGGTTCCCACGTGAATCTCGAAACCACGGGACTGAGCGACACGTGCTGGTTTCTCCGCCGGTTCGATTCCTTGCGCTTCCCAACCCTGGGTTCTGAGCCGTTCGAGGAAGCCACCATCCCCACAACCGATTTCCAAGGCTCGACCTCCGGGTTGGTCAAGGTTCGGTATATATTCCGCTTGGCTGTCCTTCAGCCAGTAGTAAGACCGGCGCAATCCGGGGATCTTCCGGACGATTTCCGAGAGATACCAGGGCGAGCGCTCGTTTGCCAATTCTTCGGAACTAGCTTCACCCGCTGCTTTGCTTTCCTGCAAATGATGCGGTCCGTAATCGTCGGGATAGAAATATGCGATGCTGTCCGAGGTCGGGCGTGGGTTCAGATAAACGTGCCTGCAGCCCCGACAACGCACCAGTTGGAACTCGCCAGGGCAGCGATACAGGCGGTCCGGCGCGCGCTGCAAGACTGTCGCGTCCTCCACATCGCAGAGCGGACATGCGGTGTTCTCCCAATGCGTCGGGGTTGATTCGTCCATGTGTCGACAAAGCTCCTCAACGATACAACAGGATGGACATGATGTATTGTACCAACCGTCGTGCCAGATCATCACCCAGCGCTAGTAGCGACGCGAGATACAACAAACCACCGACGGGTGCCGCCCACAATGACGCCAGCGGCAGTTCCGATTGTACCAGCGGCCACACGGCCATCACGGTGAAAGCCGCAGCGCTGATCGCTCGCAAAGACGCACCCCCAATTCCCTCGAAAATGCCAGATCCCAGCCTGCGATGCACCACCCATGCCATAGCACTGGCGTTCAGCAGGAAATAGGTCGATGTGGCAAAAACAATCCCCGCGACGCCAAAGCCTCCGACCAGGACGATTTTCAACATCAGCCCCAATGTGAAACCAGCGCAACCGATGAATGTGGGTGTCCGCGTGTCGGCCAAAGCATATAAGACCTTTGCAGTAATCTCGCCCAACGACGCTCCGACGATCATTCCCAGGTACAAGATCATAAGTCCTGCCACGGCTTGCGAGTCGGCCGCCACAAACTCGCCGCGCTCAAACACGTCACGGATCAGCGGACCACTATAAAACGCCAATCCCAATACTAGAGGGGTGACGACCACAACAAGACACCGAAGCGCATGAGCGACCTCGAGCCGCAGCGCTGGCATGTGCCCCCGAGCGTAGTGGGCGGCGAAATTCGGAAAAACCACAATCGACAACCCCGAGGTGCTGAGCAGCAGCACGGCCGTCACGACGCGTGAAGCGTAGCCGAGATGGGAAATACTGCCGGCAGGCAATCCCGAAGCCAAGAAGCGGTCGATCAAAGGATCGATGCGGTAATAGGCGGCTCCGCATACCAATGGCACCATCAAACGCAGCCATCGTTGAACGGCCTGGTCGCACCGCCAGTTCAACCGAAAATGTTGCAATAGCCCAAACGATTGCAACATGACCGTCACCAGCGAGCCAGCGACGACCGCTTGGGCTGCGGCCGTAATCCCCCGGTCGCGAAAACAGACCGTCCATACGACGCTGGTTGCGATGCCAACCACCGGCGCCGCAGCGGGCACGAGAAATCGCTTCTGCACATGATGGATCGCCTGCGTGCAAGAAGTGAGGCCATTGGCCAGGATCAGCCAGGCGAGAATCCTGAGCAAGCGTTCGGACAGATCCAATTGGGCAACGGAAAAACCACTATAGAGAAGCCCGGTCAACGGACGTGCCAGCCAGAACACGAACACCGACAACAACGTCATGACGCAGGCCACGAGGAAGAAAACTTGCGTAACCGCAGACCAAGCCGCCAGCGGATCGCCTTCGCTCCAACGCTGGCTGAACACCGGTACGAAAGCGAATCCAAACGAACCGACGACTACCGAACTGACGACTGTGGGGATCGCCATCGCGGCGACGAAGGCGTCCATATCTGCTGACGCGCCGAAGTACTTGGCCAACGCCACCTGCAAAGCGACCTGAACGACTAGTTGTCCCAAAGCCCAGAGACTGACCCAACCAGCGGAGCGCAGTGACGTTTGAACTTCCGCCATGAGGCCATTCTTCGCTTAAGCAAGGTCTATTTCTCGCACATCCCAGCCTCTGCCCTTTCCGTTCACGATTCCCATGCGCGTTCGACGAATGCCGGGGGCAGCACCCAAGAGACGCTAACGCAACGGCAACGGAAAGGCAACATGGATCATTCCCAATGAGGCAAAAGGTAGGTCTGATGAGTGGAATTTACATCCCTGAAACGTATCATTTGCATGAACGACTGTCAATCTTCCGTCCGTCGGTCGTTTCGGAATCGCACAGCGAATGAATGACTTGGTTCGACAATGACAAAAAGGTGCGGTCAGCTTTCGTTGGGATGGGCGGGACGCAAGCCTTGGTGGACAAGCAGTTCGTGT
>REEF01000290.1 GCA_007695205.1 Planctomycetaceae bacterium | reverse complement strand
TTGCACGTCGAGCCTGGGCGAGACGCAGTCTGACGGTATCCAAATCAAACGGGGCGTACGATGAGTGACGGATCTTTGGACAGAAACGATTTGGTCGAGGGCGAAAACAAAGTGCCGTACGAGATTCCCGAATTCTCGGTGGTGGCTTTGTCGGTGATTACCTTGGGCGGTACGCCAGGGGAGGGAGACGCTGGGAAAGATGAAGGCGCTGACATTGTGCAAGGCGGGTCCAGCGACGACGAGTATGACGAGGATCCCATGGGCGATCCTTGGGGAAGCCGGGGCGGCGGTGGCTGATTGATTTGACGAAAGCCTGCATTGTCTTTCCGCGTTCTCGCTGTCCAGCGAGACAACCAATGGATACTGAATCCTTCAGACCAACTCCACACCCGGCAAGTTCGCTCTAGCTTCAGGGCGGCGCTGACCGGCTTCATCAGCAATTTTGCCGAGCTGGAAAAGCGGCACGCCCTTCAACCCGAATCACAGCCGAACACCCGCCCGACCGAGCGGCTGCTCCGATTGCTGGACAGCTGCGGCGGCGAGGTTCTTGACCAGCTCAAGGGCAATTTTGCCGTACTGGCGGTCCGCGCCGAGACCGGCCAGCTGTGGGCTCGGCGCGACCGGCTCGGCGCCCACTCACTCTACTTTGCCCGTCAGGCCAAAGGCACAGGCTGGGTAGTTGGCAATTCAGCCGCCGACGTATTCAGAGCCTCCGGCCATCGCTTCGAAGAAGATCCGGAGTATCTGGCAGGATTCTTTTCCCTGGGCGGTCATGCGCCCGAAGGCCACTCTTCCTTTCGACAGGTTCAAGCCCTGCTGGCTGGCGAGCTGCTGGCCATCCAAGGGCAGCGCGTCCACAGAACCCGCAGCCCGATTGCGATCAGCGAGCGACCAACGTGGTCTTCCGAGGCAGAGGCCGTCGAACGGTTCAGAGAGTTGCTACAGACCAGCGTGGCAAATTGCCTCGCGCCCTCGTCAGATACCGCCGTGATGCTGTCTGGTGGTATGGACTCCGGGCCGGTGGCCGTGATCGCCGACCGCATTTGCCAGTCCCGTAATCGACGCCTGATCCCGATCAGCTGGATTCTGCGCGACTTTCCCGAAGCCGACGAGTCGCAGTGGATCGACCAGGTTGCGCAGGAGTTGTCGGCCCCCTTGATGCGTTTGGAGTCCGGTACCACCCTGCCTTTCTCGAACCTTGCGGCAAGCCCGGTCAACCCGGAGGCACCCTTCTTTAACGCGTTTCGCCCCCTGATCAACCAATGCTACCAAACGGCAGCCGCGCACGGATGCCGAGTCATCTTGAACGGAAATGCAGGCGACGATCTTTATCCGGCGTTCCCGCTACTCTACCGGGGATACATTGCAAACCGCGAATGGCAATACCTGTTTGACGATCTGATCGAATCCTTTCGCCGCGGGGGATGGCGAGCGGTCTGGACGAAACCGCCGCTTCGTGAACTGCTCAAGCAGCCGCTGCGTCGCGCCCGCCGGCGCCGGCCAAGGTCGTGGCTCACGAAAGACGCACAACGTCACTGGATCGCGCTGGACACCTGGCCGCCGGAATGCAGGCAACACGCGGTCCCTGAGTTTGCCGAGCAACTCTATGGCCGACGCATGGTGTCTGGACGCGCACAGGAGTATTTCAGAAGCTGTGATCTGGGGGTGGAACGACGTGATCCGTATCACAACGAGGAACTGGTTGCCTTCATGCTCAATGCACCGTTCAGCTTCAGCTTTCGACACCACCGAACCAAATGGATCATGCGCGAGGCCATGAAAGGAAGGCTTCCGGAGCGAATCCGACTGAAGCGCCGGACCGGACTCATGACCAGCTTTTACAGGGCTGGCAAGGCCTCCAACCATAAGGCGATTGTTTCATTTTTGTTTGAACAACACCCCGAATGGCAGCGCTGGGTAAAAGCCGGTTCGGTACATGCCGCTCTCAATGACCCGCTCAACGCCGATGGCAGGGCGCTCTTGATCGACCGATGCATCGGCTATGTCAACTGGCTGCGCTACTGGCAAGCCGGCTGACAGCAAGGCGGCCCGCAAGGGGCCGCCTGAATAATTTGAATTTCACTCAGCCTGAAGCTGACCTCAACGCCTGGAGCCCCACTCGTCCTCGGCGAGGCGCAGGGTTGGATCGCCCAGCAGAATCCAGTTCGTGACCTGATCCTCCAGTCCACGGCTAGCACCCAACTCCAAAGCCCTTCGAATCGATTCACCCAAGGTCTCTCCTGCCAGCATACTCGCCTTGGTCTGACCGACCACAAACTCGTTCTGCGCAGAACTCGACAGGGTGGATGCACCATGGATTGCAACGGCCCCGTTGGTCGAACCCGGGATCGGCTCACCATTAGCATCCAATCGGAAGCCATTCATCAAACGGTGCGAGACGGTGTCGTTTGAAAGCGCGACGAAATAGGTCGCGTAGCAGGACGCAGCAGAAACCAGCGTCGGGCTGCCTTCGTTGCGCAGCTCAGCCAGATCATTCGGAAGCAGCAGACTCTGAAACGTCCAGCTGGTCGGCGAACCGTGGCCGACGAAGCCGGTAAAAGTTGCCCCTGCCTCGATGGAATCGAACAACTGATGGCGCGCGGCCGTGACGTCGCCCACCTCATCGATCAAGACACGGTCCAGTGCAAGCGGATCCCATCCAGCATCGCTCAACTGATCGAGCATCCGATCAACCTGGCGTGAGAACGGTGGATGCCTGGAGTCATTGGAATCGGCTACCCAAACTGCACTTTGCAGGTCAGAAATGGAGGCCGACCAGTCCAGGGTCTTGGCGACGATGGACTCCAGATCGCCGAACGTGCGCACCGGCCAGCGCCCAATGGCAAGATCGGGTTTGCCGTCGTTGTTGATATCTGCCAGCAGACCGTCGGCCGGGGTGTGGGGAATCCGATTGGTCGGGGCATAGTGGGTCGGGATGAAGCTCACGCTGCCCAGACCTCGCCGGTCAAGATAGTCGATGGAATCACCGCCGACCAAGAGGACATGGCTGGGGCCAAAGGCCTGCTCCGCAGCCCGCAGAAATTCCGTGACTGCCTGCGGCACAGGCATTCCACCGCCGAATTGATGCTGGATGTCGGTCACGTCCACCGCGCGCACAGACCAACCGTCCGTGGTGCGTTGCTGCACGAAATCATTGAGCGGATGCGGGTCGAACTCCGACATTGGCATAAAGGCCGGATGGGCAATGACCAGGAAATCGGCGGGTTCGGCGAGCAAATCCAGATCATGAACTGCGCCCACCAACTCGGGTGTGAGTGCGCCTTCATGGGTTGACGCCCAGTAGTGAAGCCCCGGTTCGGGCAGTGTCTGGAAGCGGACGTTCTGGCCGCCATGCACGCGACTGCGCAGTTCAATCAACTTGCGGCCGTTCCACGCGAATACCGAGGTGCGGGCGCCAGCGGGCGCTCCGGCGACCTGGACCAGACTGCCGGCTTCGGTCTCCTGGATCAGAAGACGTCCATCCGCCATCCGGAACTCGCGCGGGTAGAACAGCTCGACGGTGTCGACGAACACGATGTCGCTGGGCGCTGCCGTACCGCCGGGCAGGAACACCCGCACGCTGTTCGCGCCGGGCTGGACCAGATCAGCCGGCACCTCGGCCCTGACGTGGTAGCGCTGACGCGCATCAAACCTGCCGTCATAGACTTCCACGCCGTTGAAGAACACCCGCACATGGTGCGCCGGGGAAACTCCGTGATCAATACCGCCTGCGACCGCCACCTCAAGTCGGGCGGCAGAGCCCGGGCGGAACTCGGATCCAACGGTGACTTGGGTCTCGTAATTGCGCTGCCCGGCAGGGCGAGTCCGCAGTCTGGCCGCAACCCAGGGATCGGGGAGATCGACACTCATGACGTACATGTTGTCTTCGTTGACCTGGAACGAACCCAGATGGTGCGGCAGCGCGGATCCGGCGGTTACGCGCTGGGCGATGGTCTCGCCGTCGACGGCCATTGCCGGATCCACGGAGACGCGGTAGACGTAGTTTTCCACGTACAAGGCATTCGGGAACTCTGGCTTTTCGCCCCAGAATTCGATGTAAGAACCCGGGCCGAACTGGTTTTGCGCGGCAGCGGCGCTGGCGCGCGAGCCACCGATAGCACCCTTGGCGCGGACAAACCGAGCCACCGGCTCGCCGATCCGGGTCACGGCCAAGTGATCGGCATTCACCCCACTTAGGTCCATTCCGGCTTCAGCGAGCTGCTCGTAGGTGATCCTGTGCATCCCGGCCTGGCTGACTTCGAAGTCGGCCCCGATCACCGGTCCCTGCGTGGCTCGGAAACCCAGGGCCTTGCGCTGGGCCGCGGCGTCTTCGACCTCGGCGCGGATGCCGGTCCAGTCGATGGCAGCGGCGACGTTGTCGCGACCAAACGCCCTACCCACCGGGTACATTCCGTAAGTCTCTTCCCGGCCAAAAACATCCACCGCGGTGACGGCCAGAGATTCCATCTCTCTGGCGCGTGGATCGGTGATGACAACGCTGTAGCGGTGCGGGGTAACCGCGTCCACGGCTTCCGAGGCAATCAGTTCCGGCGTGAGCAGCGTCCGCTGCTCGCCGTCATCGCCCCAGATATGGAAACCGGCGTTCTCGGTTTCCGAAACCGTACCCCAGGTCACTTCCAGACCCTCACTCGTCCAGCGCGATTCAAAGGCATGAATCGAAACCGGCAAAAGTCCCGGCTCGATCGCATGGTCTTCGACCTCGCCATCGTCCAGCAGGCCCAACGGCGATGGATCGGAATTCAAATCATTATCGGTGGAGATTCTGAAACGCGCGTAGGTCTGGCTGAGGGTAAAGTCGGAGGCGATTGCGTCGCTGTATTCCCAGACCAGGACGACCACGCCTTCGCAGAACGCGGGTACTGACGTCAAAGGGTCACCGGTCAAAAAAGCGACGCCGGGGTCCTCGTCGTCGTTTAAACAGACGTTACCGTCGCCCGCACCCCCGATGGTCTCAAGCCCCGAACCGCCAACGTAGAAAGTCGCGCTGGCGCGATCGCAATCTGTCGCAACTGTTCCGGCACCGGCCGAGCAGACGTTGTTAAAAGTGCCGGTTCCCAGGAAATCGACCCAGGCGGTGAGGAAAGCCGGACTGGCCGTAGGATTGGCGACGCGCACGGCGGCGCAGTAGGCGTTGGGTCCGATATCGTCCAGATCGATCACGTCAAGGTCATCGCATATCGTGGAGCCGATGTCGTTCAGCACCACGCCCTGCTCGTCGTTGACGCCGCTGATGTCGTCACCGGTGGCACCAGGACCTGGCTGCCCGTCGGGTTCTGCGTCCGTGTCGTTGTCGTTTACCGTGAGCTCACCAACCTCGATGTCGAAACGGGGCATCCAGGGCCCACCGATGACGTGGCGCGCGCCGTCGTCGGCCTCCCGCGTTCCATAACTTTCCGGCGCGTCGCCATAGTCCAGGCCGGTGCCCTGGGGAAAGAAGAAGCCGGCGCCGCCCATCAGGTCGAGGCCGCCGTTGTTGAGGCCGCCTGATGACCCGGAAGTATCGCGGGGAATGTCGGTCAGGGTGATCAGGTCTTCGCTGGGATCAACGCGGACCAGACTCCCGTCGACTTCCTCAACATCGCCGGCAACATCCGGCGCGAAAATCGAGACCCCATAGAATTCTTGACCAATCCCGACTCCCAGATCAGCCAGGCTGACAAACTTTCCGCAAATCGTCTGAGAACCCAAATCCTGATCCGGCCGGTTTTCGATGAAGTGCCCCGTTTCATTCTGAGCCGGGTTGGAGTTCATGAACACCGCGGACTCGAGCTGAAAGTTACTCCCATCTATCTGCACTGGTCCCCAGGTAGTTCCCGGACAGTCAGACCCGGAGAGAGCCGTCATGCTGGTGGCAAGCAACGGGCCAAGACGGGTCACGATGCTTTGAGCAGCGCGGCCGGGCGTGACCAACGGAACGCCGGGGATTTCCACGCCCGGATCAAAAGCCTCCAAAGCCTCGCTGTCGTAGCTGCGAATCAGACGGGCGAGGCGGGGGAGATCCTCACGTTGATCATCGGTTAGGCCAGGGAAAGCAGTTGCGTCATCAAGATCGACTGTTCCATCGATGACGCCGTCGATGTTCGCAATTCCCCTGATCGCGGCCAAGGCGATGTTGTCGTTGCCGCCACGCTCGAGGATCAGGAAGCCGACATTGGCGAGAAGATTCGCACCTGCGCCTTCAAGAGCTACAAACGCGTCCTGCTGTGCCTGCGTAATCACGATCGGATCGCGCACGATCAGGTCAACACGACCGATGTTGTTACGAGTTCGTTCGGTATTCGACTTCGAGAGGACGTTGTCGGAACCGCGGTTGATCGCGAGGCTGTTCATGATGCACTTGAAGCAGGTGACGCGCTCGGACTGGAAGCGGGCGATGGGGCA
>REEF01000767.1 GCA_007695205.1 Planctomycetaceae bacterium | reverse complement strand
TTGATCACCCACCCCGGCCGTCCACAGCGGCGATCCAGCGACGGGCCGAAGAAAGTCAGCTCGCCGTGGATCGTTTCGATTGACGACCTTGATCGATGGATGCATTCTCGCCAGCATGAACGGATCATGATCGGGACTTGAGAGTTCGGGCGTTGGCTCCCAATAGTTCGCTAGAAACCTCCAGTTCGTTGCCGCCTGCTCGACCAGGTGAGGTTCGCCCTGGACGATCCCGCAAGCCATGATCAGATTATTGGCCAAGCTGATGTTCGCCTCCTGATCCGTCACGGATTCCACGAGTCCCAACCAATGGTCCAGTTGGAAAAAGGTGTTGTTACAGACAACGAACCCTTCTTCGGGCACTGGTTCTTTGATGTCCACGTTCAGTCCGACGGAGATGCTTGGCGCTAGGTGTTCGTCGGGTTCCGCCACGTCTGCCTTGACAAAAAAATTGCGGCGAAACACGACGTCGTTCAAGATCCCTTCGGCAAACACCAAGACGCCACGTCCCAAAAACCGATTGTCTTGGACCCGGACCGCGTGCAGGCCGTCCGGCTGGGTGAGACGCAAACAATGCCCGGCACCCGGGGCGTAGAACGTGGAATCACGAACGACGATCGGACCGCCATTTCCTGGGGCGGCTTGAGCCCGAATATCGACGCCGGGCGAAGCGATGCCGATGGGCTGGATGCAATGCACCCCTTCGATCACCACGTCGGGACAATAGCCTTCGAGAACGATGCCGTAACCACCGCTGGGCCGGATTTCCAGACCGCGGATTGTCACGCCGGGGACATTGTGGATGGTAATTACCGACAATGTCAAACTGGGAGCGGAAGAATTCAGCACGGGCGGTCGGACAGCATCCGGAGCAGCCGCCAACGTTACGTTCGCCAACCGCTGGGGATCGCTCAGGACGAGCGTTTCCCAGTACTCCTTGTCCGGATGGACCAGGATAACGGAACCGGGCTGAGCCATCCTGAGCGCTTGGCCGATCGTGGCCACAACGCCAGGCCGCTTTGCCGGATCCCCAACAAAAATCTGTTGCACGTCGGGTGGGACGTCGGTTAGCCAACGCCATGGTTGCCAGATCACCAGCGCTGCGAGCACCAACATCAATGGTAAGACGATCAGCCGATAGCGCCACGCGCCTCGTTTACGCAGCGCTGGCGATGTGGCTGGCGATGTGGCTGGCGACGATTCGACTTTCTCGCGGTTGCCCGACAATCTGACTTGCCGCATGATGCCCGAAAACTCGTCCGTCGTCGATTCATTCATTCGAGCCAGGAAGTTCTCTAGATGCTCTGCCACTTCATCGGCGGAGGCGAACCGGTCGTCCGCGCTCTTGGCCAGCAGACGCTGAGTCAATTCCACCAAGAACGGCGGTGTTTCCGGAACGACATGATCCAAAGGTGGTGGATCGTGTTCCAAAATGCGCCGCGCGATGTCGAACTGGCAATCGCCATGGAACGGTGATTGCCCCGTAATCATGGCATAAACGACGCAACCCAAACTGAACAGATCCGAACGACAATCGAGTTTTTTGCCCTGCACCTGTTCGGGCGACATGTACGAGGGGGTTCCCACCGCCAGTCCATGCGACGTCAAATCCACGTTACCGACCGCAGCTCGGGCCAGCCCGAAATCGGAGATCTTCACCCGCACGGCGGATCGCTCCAGCAGCAGGTTGGCAGGCTTGATGTCTCGGTGAATCACTCCCTGCTGATGCGCCGCCGCCAGTCCCTCGGCGATCCCTTTGCTCAAGCGGACCACTTCGAACGCGGGCAGCCGGCCTTTTTCGCGGATGTACTGCCGCAAGGTGCCGCCTGCCACGTATTCCATCACCATGTACGGGCAAACTTGCTGCTCGTTCACCTCGAATACCGTCACGACGTTCGGATGAGAGATCGCGGCTACCGATCGAGCCTCACGGATGAAACGCCGCCGTGCACGCTCGCTGGTGCAAAGCTGCCGTTTTAATGCTTTGATCGCAACGGTCCGCCCCAAGGATTCATCCAGTGCCTTCAGCACAATCCCCATCGCCCCGTCCCCGATGATGCCCTGGATCTGGTACTTGTCCAACTGGCCCAAGGCACCGGGGATCTTCGAAGGTTGGATCAAGGAAGCATCGAAGCTATCATTCAGATCAAAGAACGCGGTCGGGTCGGCGGCCCCATCGTCGCTGTCTCGAGATTTCAGGCTCTTCGTCCCATCGCTATTCGCCCGCAAATCGTCATAAGCGCCCTGCAGCAGTTCGTCGAGGAACCATTGCATTTTCTTGGTGCACGCCGAACAGCTTTCCAAATGCTCTTGAACCGGTTCAAGCATGTCCGGTTCGAGCATGCCTGCAGCCAAGCTGATCAATACGTCGTCAGTGGGACAGCTCATGGTTGCACCAGCCCCTGTTCAAACATCTGACAGCCCAGTCCCCGCCAGCTTATTCTAACACAGCCCCGCCGACATGACTACAAATTTCGGCCAGCCTGTTCGAAAGATCGAATCAACCTGATGATAGAGTAATCAGGCCACCAATAAAAGCCGGTGAATTCTACTGACGGCGGAGGAAGAAGCACCCTTTTCCGGCGGGCGATCCGCGTTCCAGCGCATTGCGGCCGGCGAGGATCAGGCGAACGTCGCGCAGGATGGTAGGACGGTTGCCGTAGTAGGAGTGGCCCAACAGACTCTCGTCGACACTGGAGGCATCCAGGGCATCGATCGTCGTCAGGTCCGGGAAGATGGTGATGTTCGATTCTCCCTTGGCCCAAACGCAGGTTGTTGTGGGCTTGTTTCAAGGCGACCAGCGCCGCAATGGGTCAAGACCGGAAATCAAAACAGGCGTCTTTGAACTTCGTTTTCGTTCTGGTCCGACTGGGACCGCGCTGCGGCGAGCAACTGCTGGGCATCGACCTCGTCCGACTCGACGATCAACACATTGTCTCCGAAAACATCCGCTGCGATCTTTCGTCCACGATCGTCCAACTGCACATCGGCTTCAGCCGTTTTCCTCTGAGCGACGGCCAGCAGTTTCTGGTACAACTGTTCGCTATCGGTTCCGTTGATGGCGCTGACCGCTTTGGCCACTTCGCCCAAATACCGCAGGAACACCGACCGGCGTTCGCCTTCCTGTTTCACCTTCTGGCGGCGACGCAAGAACATGCCAAGTTTGCGGCCAACGGCCTGCAATGCCAGTCGCAGTTCCTTCTGGATTTCCGGATACGCGGCGATCGCTTCTTTGGATTCGCTGGTAAACGGTACCCAGACGCTGGCGACGTGCACCATCACGGTCACCGGTCCGCTGGGCAGCGAACCGCGAGATTGGCTCAGCCCGTACGAACGCCAGTTCATCGCCATTACGGCGTCGGTGATCGCACAATCACGTTGCTTGAATTGCAAGGGCACACGATTGGCGTATCGCAACACCTGCATCGACTGGCCTTCGCTCAGATTCACGTGACGCATGGCCTCGTGCAACCGTTTGATCTCGGCGCTCTTCAGTTTGCCCGGCGATTGCCGCGTTCCGAATTTGGCCTGTTTCAAAATCCGATCCGCCGCATCGGGGCCCAGACCATCGAACGTGTTGATGATGAATTGGCGAAGCGTGCGGGCATCGGTCTCGCGCACCAGATCTGTCAGCAATTCGAGCGAAATCTTGGTCACCGGGCTGCTTCCGCCATAGGCCAGCCCGACTTCGATCTGGAACGGGTTCCCTCGATAGACCGACGGGGGGCGAGTCGCCGCGCAGTAGAATTGGCCGGGAACGACGTGGCGAAGTCCTTTCAGGAGCAAATCTTCGCCAATTGGCGAGATGCAATCGGTCGCCGGTGCCTTGATCCGGGTCTCCTTGATCGCCCGATACACCGCGTCCGCCTCTTCACGTCCGATCCGCTTGACCCTGGCTCGCGAGCTGATCCCCGCCGTCTCGCAGATTCGCCGAGCCACAGCCGGGCTGACGCGGGAAAACGACTGGCTCAAGAACTGGCTGACCGTCGATTCGCTAGATTCCTTCAACATCGTCACCAGACGTCCGAGTTCGACCCCGTACGGATGCGGCTTGATCTCCTTGGGCTCGGCGGGCAGATCGGTGGTAGATCGAGCGTACGTTTTGCGGTTTCCCTCGGGGTCGATGTAGTGCAGCGTCACGTGCGGGTTGGCGATCGCCGTTTGTTCCAGGTATTCGTCGACACTGCCGCGGCCCCGTTGGTACCGACCCTCCAGTTCGATCGTCACCCGAGTACCGCTTTTGACAGGTTCTGGCGGCCGATCACCCTCGGGGTCATAGGCCGCCACCCATTCGATCCCGTGTTTTTCAATATAAAGGCGGCCTTGGTCGTTGGGCGGGATGTCGACGCCGTTGCCCTTGCCATTCAAGATCTCGGGAACGTTCTTTTTCGTGTCGATCTGAATCTCATAATAATGAGCCGGTTTGCGTATCGAAACCTTGGAGATGATCTTCACCGGCTTGCCCGTCGTCAGCATCCCGTACATTCCAGCGGCACTGATGCCGATCCCCTGCTGCCCGCGGCTCATCCGCAGCCGATGGAACTTTGACCCATACAACAGTTTCCCAAAGATTAGGGGGATCTGCTTTTTAACGATGCCCGGGCCATTGTCCTGGATGCCGATCTTGAACCGATGCGTGCCTGTTTGCTCTAAGTGGACCCAGATTTCGGGGATGATTCCGGCTTCTTCGCAAGCGTCCAGCGAGTTATCCACCGCCTCCTTGACCGTCGTCAACAGCGCCTTTCGAGGGTTGTCAAACCCCAGCAAATGCCGATTTTTGGCAAAGAATTCGCTGACGGAAATGTCCCGCTGTTTGGCTGCCATGGCTTCGGCAGTCGAGCGTCGACGAGTTTGACCGTTACTGGAGGCGGTTCTTTTCGAGTTCACTTCTTCATCAAGGGGGGCATCTACCAAGTTCGGTACTCCTTCACCAAATCCAAGGGTGGAGCGTGATCTAACGGTTTGGACGGATTGTACTGGATTCTACGTTGCTTTCCCACCCGATTTATCATTTCTTCCGGTGGTTATCGCGCCAATTGCGCCGACTGGTAAATAAAGATCCAGTGCCATAGCCGTCATTCACCGAGTATCAAAGCGGGTGGTGCATCCCAAGCGAGACAAGGAGAGATTTCCATGAATACAAAACGGGCTCATTTTCCCCTTCGAGCGGCGATTTTTGCTACGGCCGCCATCCTTCCCCTCGCGATTTGCGGCGGATCTGCCGCTCAGGATTACGTCCCGCGGGGTGGGGCGATCATCGGGGCCACCTTCGACGATGGAGGGAGATGTCCTTGGGAGTATGGTAATCCTGACCTCTTTTACAACTTCTACTCCCCCAATAACTGTGGAGGCAACGCCGCCGCGATGTATATCGCTCCCCGGCCGGTGCCCGCCGTTGTGGGACACACCTACTACACCTACCAGCCGATGATGCCGCACGAATTCACTTATCCGCACTATCGTACGTATCGCCGGTACTACGACGATGGGCGTGGAATGACGCGGACCAAAGCGGTCTGGTACAGCAATCCGTTGACCGTCGCGCTGAAAGGGGTTCGCGAGGCAGTCCGCTTGCCGCGCTGATCGAAGCTTCCGTCCCGGCGAACTCCGTCTTCACTCTCTAGCCCGATCCAGGATCCTTCCCATGAAATATCCCTTTGTTTTTGTCGTTTTGGCAGGCGCCGCCATGCTTGCCTTCGTGACGTCGCCGGTGCGAGCCCAATCAGATTTTCCCGAGGACGATCTGAGGGGCGAGGCTGCAGAAATCCTGCCGTTTGATGCCGGGCCATCCATCCTGCCTTCCGATTGCGACGCCTGCGAACCGGCGGTCGTCTACGGTCGACGGTTCCATGGTGGTCGAATGCTCGGAGCCCGGTACTCGATGGCTGCGATGGCGCACAGTGGCCAACCCTTGGTCGATCCGTGGATGCGGGCCGACTGGATCGCTCAACAACGATCAGCCAATCGTTCTTGGCATGCCGGTTACTATCACACTGAAACGGGCGCACCTCTGGCCTTGATGGTTCCCCCGACCGTGCGAAGCCAGACACGATGGAGTTGGGGCGTGGCTCAATCGAGCGTGTCACCGCTCTACCACCAGTTCAAACGCCCCTACCCCGGCCCTGCGATGGGGCATGCTTACGGCGACTCATCCGGTTCGCTGCTTCCCACGCCTCGCTGGCCCAGTCACACCGATCAGTTTGGCGTTTATTATATTCGGGGTCCCTGGTAGCGAATATCCTTCCCAGATCCTCCCTGGCACAGGCCGTCGATCGGCCTGTGTTTTATTTTGCTTGGCCGGCACTGCCGCGAAACTACTTCAGCGTTCGCGACGCACCTGTTCGCGTTGGAGCGTTTCTTGTCAATCAAGGTAGCCTTGCATGGGTGACGCGGGCGGGGGGGGGGGGG
>REEF01000471.1 GCA_007695205.1 Planctomycetaceae bacterium | reverse complement strand
ACACGTTCGACATCGCCTTGCCGTGAGCGTCCTGCGAACCTGAGCCGCCGGCGCCAACGGGCGCCGGCGTTTTGATTTCAGGCGTCCGACAAGGAAGTACGATACGCCAGCGCGGCGGCGCCCAGCACGGGATCCGCCACGGTGACCACGTGCTGGAACGGTGATGAAGCCAGACTCAAGCGGCTCAGGAAACGTTGGCGCAGCAGTTCGCCGTGGATCAGTGTGCCCCCCGCCATTGCCAACACGCCGGTCGTTGGATCCAGCTTCAATCGTTCCAGCAGGCTGTGAACCATCGCGGCCAAATCGGCGGCTGCCGTGTCCAGGATCTCGGAGGCGACCGCATCGCCGTCGGCGGCGACCTGCTGGACCACTGGTGTCAGCCGGGCCAATAGCACGCGATCCGATTGGTGCTGATAGACCTTGCGCAATAGCTGCTCGGGGTTGTGTACGTCCAATGCTTCGCAAAACGCCGTTGTCAATTCCGTTTTCGGCCCGCGCCTGTCGAACGCCCGCGCGGCTGCCGACAGGGCTTGCCGTGCGATAACCCACCCGCTGCCCTCGTCGCCAATCAAATGCCCCCAGCCTCCTGAACGCCCGGTGTCGCCCTGTCGGTTGCGGCCGAAGGCGATCGAGCCCGTGCCCGAGATCAAGGCGACGCCCACCGCCTGGGGATCTGCCGCTGCCAGGACGGCCATGGCATCGTGCGTCACCAGCGTCCGGTGGGCAAGTTTCTCACGATGGGCCCATTGTTCCAGCCGCTGTTGATCCTCCGGACGACCGGCGCCTGCAATCGCCAAACAAGCCGACGCGACCCTGCCAGGAGCCAAAGACGCAGCCTGGAAAGCAGCGGCGATCGCCCGGTCGAGGTTGGTTCGCGCCACATCCCAACCGACCGCTTGAGGATTCGACGGCCCGGCCGTACCTCGAGCCAACTCGACAAACCCCTCAGCTTCTCGCGACGCAAGGCAGGCGATCGTCTTGGTCCCGCCGCCATCGACGGCCAGCAGCAAAGCTTCGACCGATTCGCCCGGAGTATTGGAATCAGGTGGCTGGACCGTTGACTCCACAGGCAGTTCCAGAGCGACACGCAGTTGTCCACCGGCCGCCCGCAGCAACTGCTCCGCTGTCGCCAGCGATACGGATCGCGATGCCATGACAACCGCTGTCTTCACATCCCCCCTCGCCTGGATCAATCGTTCGTCCGCTTGCTGGTCCGAAAGTCCTGTCAAGGCGCGGACGATGCGCCGCGACCGATCGGCCAGCTTCTGATTGGTCGCTTGCAGATCGACCATCAGATTGCCATACGTCTTTCCCAGCAGAACCATCGCGCCGGTGCTCAACATGTTCAAAACCAATTTGGTCGCCGTGCCAGCCTTCAGTCGCGTTGACCCGCTGATGACCTCCGGACCGACCACCGGGACGATGGCCAGCCGTACCAGCGGGGTCAACTGGTTGTCGCGGTTGCAGCTTAACCCGATGGTGAACGCTCCGATCTGGTTGGCATAATCCAGCGCCCCCAGCACGTAGGGCGTCCGTCCACTGGTCGCGATGCCGACCAGCACGTCGCGTTGGGACAGCTCGATTTGCTGCAAGTCTCGCAACGCGGCATCGGTCGAATCCTCGGCGCCTTCGATGGGTCGCGTCAACGCGTCACGTCCGCCGGCGATCAAGCCGACCACCTGGCCGGGTCGAGTATTGAACGTTGGCGGGCACTCGCTGGCGTCCAGCACGCCCAGCCGCCCGGAGGTCCCGGCCCCGACGTAGACCAACCGACCCCCGCTGCGCAAGCGGTCGGCGATCACTCGGATGGCCGCCGCGATCGGCTCGGCAACCAGCCCCACCGCGCCCGCGACCGCAGCGTCTTCGGCGTTCATCAGCCGCACGATCTCCAGCGGTTCCAGCCGATCGATCTGTTCGGATGCCGGGTTCCTTGCTTCGGTGGTCAATCGTTCCAATTCCATCATCGACAGCCTGTTTCACAGAACCCATATTCGCCAACGCAACCGCAAACGAGTTTCGAATCGCCAATTGTCTGCCTCGCCGTCGGTCTGTCAAGCATGTATCCGCCGTCGGGTCTGTTCCCGTCTCTGCGCGAGCTTCGATCTGGTACCATTCGGCCTTCTGCCGGGGGCGCAGAGATTCTTCGTACACGGAGGTTTGCAAGCGAGTTATGTGACACTCCGTCGCCCGAATATCCCGCCCCCATCCACTGGTCTTTCGCCCCAAGTGCTTGACACCACACCCGTTAACTGTTTTACTTCACGATAACTGCCCGCGTGTCTTGAGCCATTAGGAGATTCCGATTGAACCGTGCAACGTTGCAACAGCTTTCGGATGAACGAATCAGCGACGGCCGTGCATTGCTGGCGGCGAATCAGTGGCCTGGTGCGTATTACTTGGCTGGCTACGCACTTGAATGCGCACTCAAGTCGTGCGTGTTGGCTTACATCGACCGAACCGGAATCATCTTTAAGGATAAAAAATATACACAAAACTGTTGGACGCACGACATCGAAGAGTTGGTCCGGCTTGCTGGTCTAACCATCGAACGGGACAAAGCAGCGGGTACCAGTATTACGCTCGGCCAACACTGGATGATCGCAAAGGACTGGTCCGAGGCCAGCCGGTACCGCATGTCCACGCGGCCTCAGGCTGAAAAACTATTTCACGCACTAACCGACAATACCGATGGAGTACTCCCATGGGTGAAGAACTATTGGTAACCGAGCGGATCGACGCAGGCGCGGAGTTTGTCCGTGACTTCAACGATTACGTTACTGTTTCTGTTGCGTTTTGGATCGTTCCCGCAGAATCGGATGATGTCTTTTTGTACGTGGCGTCTGACGACATCGACGACGGGAACTTTGATGTCGCCTACGGCCAGGCGCTACGAAAACTCAGCGGCAAACGCAGTCAGTGGCTCGATCCTTTTCAAATCAAGTTATTGAATTCGTCAGATCCGATTGCTCAGGATGCCATTCGAATTCGCGATCGCTATCCGGCGCCCCTGGTGACGCGTTACGGTGGGTCGTCGCTTGGCGGAACAAGCATAGACGGCGCGTGCATTTATCCGCCGACTGCGGCACTCATGGCAACGCCATGAATCCGAATCATGCACGCTACTCGACGTTTTGTACACGGGAGGTTCCTGAGCGTGCATCCGCTGGATTATTGTGTGATCGGCCTGTATTTGGTGGGAGTCGTTTGGCTGGGCGCCTGGGTCGGTCGGGGCCAACAGGATCTGACCGGTTACCTTTTGGGCAACCGGTCGTTGCCATGGTGGGCGCTGCTGGGATCGATCGTGGCAACGGAGACCAGCACGGCGACCTTTCTGAGCATTCCAGGACTGGCGTATCAGTCGGGTGGCGATCTTCGTTTCCTGCAACTGGCGATGGGGTTCGCGCTGGGCCGCTGCCTGGTCGTGGTGTTCCTGTTACCCGCCTATTTCCGTGGCCAGATGTTTACGGCCTACGAGGTATTGAATCGGCGATTTGGCGGAGCGACTCAACGCATGGCATCCCTTTTGTTCCTGGTCGCTAGGAATCTGGGCGATGGATTGCGTTTGTTCCTGGCAGCTTTGGTGTTGCACAACATGCTGAATCTGGCACTGCCGTGGTGCATCGTGATGGTTTCGGTGGTGACGATCCTGTACACCCTGTTGGGCGGCATGCGGTCGGTGGTCTGGAACGATTGCATCCAATTGGTTATCTACCTGGCGGGTGGCATCCTGGCGCTGATTGTCATGGTGCAACGATTGCCCGGCGGCTGGGAACAGGTGCTGCAGTTCGCGGTCGATCAGGGCAAGCTCAGGATGTTCGACACCCGTTGGGACTGGACCGAATCACATACGTTGTGGGCCGGTCTGATCGGCGGTGCTTTTCTATCGTTGGGAACGCATGGGACCGACCAGATGATGGTCCAACGCTACCTGTCGGCGCGTTGTTTTGGGGATGCCGTTCGCGCCCTGCTGGCCAGCGGACTGGTGGTGATCGCGCAATTCGCGTTGTTTCTCGGGGTGGGGATCGCTTTGGCCTGTTACTTCGCTCAGTTCCCGCCCGAGCAGCAGATCCAGCGCGTTGATGAAGCGCTGGCCGTCTTCATCATCCGGGACATGCCTGTGGGGGTTGCCGGGTTGACGTTGGCCGCTGTTTTCGCAGCAGCGATGAGCACGTTGTCCAGTTCCCTGAATTCTTCCGCGGCCGCATTGCTACACGATTTCGGCGCGTGGTGGCGGTTGGATCAGATTTCTCCCCAACGGCGCGTGGCCTGGTGCCGAGGCCTGACCGTCGGGTTTGGACTGTTGCAGATCGGGATCGCGATCGGAGCGGCTCGATACTCGGCCAGCGTGGTCAACGATGCGTTGGCCATCGCCGGATTCACCAACGGGATTCTACTGGGCCTGTTTGCGTTGGGCATCTTTACTCGGCGAGTCGGCCAGGGAGCCGCGCTAATCGGGTTGGTGGTCGGCACCATCGCCGTCAGCATCGCGAAATTCGCGACGCCGCTGGCCTGGCCTTGGTACACCGTGGTAGGCGCCCTGACGACGTTCGGCGCCGCGTGGTTGGTCGCCGTCTGGCTGGGCGTTGTCCAGAGGAGAAGCTCCGACCGCCCAGGGCGGCCGGAGTTTTGAAGGATGCAGGAAACGCTAGGATTTGCGAAGCGACGTGAGGCGACGAATCTGCGTACGCAACACCTGGGTGGCGACGATCGCGCCAACCATGGCCACGAGATACACGGAAACCATCGAGACAGCAAGTAATTCGGTCATCGTAACACCTGGAGGGGTAAGGGGTGAGAAAACGGTGGGAACACTCGGCCTTGATCTGGGCGAGTGTCATGGGAAGGCTGGCGGTCGTCGCCGCTTTTCCGATCGACCCGATCACGCGACAACGCCCGGTTGAGCAAACTTAGGTCACGCTTGCGCGATGGTCGAACCGGACTTTGACTTTTCTTCGGAAAAAGTCGGAAATTGTTTTCGATCCGATCGAGCTTAATGGCCGTAACGGCTGGGCGGTCTGCGACGCGTGTGCTATAAACACGAGCCGAACGGTTGGGCAGGTTCTGTGCCCGCTGATCGATCCCCAGACGCCCTGCACGAGGAAGGACTTCTGCATGGAATGGCTGTTTCACGAAAAGATGGATGGGACCCGCGTGCGGACCGAGGTGCGAGCCGGTATCGCCACGTTCCTGACCATGGCGTACATCATCATCGTCAATCCTGCCATCCTGGAGGAAGCCGGCATGCCGCGCGACGGCGCACTGCTGGCGACGGTCCTGGTCGCAGCTTGCGGGTCGATCCTGATGGGGCTGTTGGCCAATCTGCCGTTTGCGATCGCACCGGGGATGGGGATCAACGCCTTCTTCACCTACGGGATCGTGATCGGAATGGGCGTTCCTTGGCAGACGGCGCTGGGGGCCGTCTTCGTGTCGGGATTCGTCTTCCTGCTGCTTTCGGTTTTTCGGATCCGCGAGCGCATCGTCGCGGCGATCCCGCCACCGGTACGATTTGGGGTTGCGGCGGGAATCGGCCTGTTCCTGGCGTTCATCGGGTTGCAAAAAGTCGGTTTTGTGGTCGGCGATCCGGTGACGATCGTTCGTTTTGGTGGGATGAACGTCCAGCGGATCGTTTTCGTTGTCGGCCTGCTAGGAACCGGCTGGTTGGTGATTCGTCGATGGCGCGGCGCCTTGATCTGGGGCATCGCCGGGACGTCGCTGTTGGCCTTGACCGCCAGTCGGATCGCCGAAACCTGGGGCGACGCCCCATTTGCCGTGATGCCCGATCGCTGGGTCGCGTTGCCGAGCACCGAGGTGCTGTTCCAACTGGATATTGCCGGTGCGCTGACGTGGGGCATGCTGCTGCCCATTTTCGCGCTGACGTTCACGGATCTGTTCGACAGCCTGTCCACGTTCGTCGGTGTCTCGGAGGTCGGTGGGTTCATCGAGCCGGATACGGGACAGCCCAAAAATGTGGCACAAGCTCTCTTGGTCGATGCGATCGCTTCCATGTTGTCCGGGCTGTTCGGAACCTCCAGCGGGACCACCTACATCGAAAGCGCTGCCGGAGTCGAAGAGGGCGGGCGTACGGGGTTGACGGCCATCGTGACCGGCCTGCTATTTCTGCCCTTTGCCTTTCTCAGTCCGCTGCTGTCGTTTGTCCCCGAGGTCGCCACGGCGCCGGTGCTGGTGTTGATCGGCGTCTTTATGATCGGACCGGTCCGCAAAGTGCCCTGGGATGATTTCGAAAGTGCGATCCCGGCGTTCCTCTCGATGATCCTGATCCCGCTGACGTACAGCATTACTCAGGGCATCGTCTGGGGCTTTCTCAGCCACACCGCAATCAAAGTGCTGCAGGGCGAATTCCGGCAAATCTCTCTCACGCTATGGTTGATCAACCTGTGCGCGGTGGCCTC
>REEF01001044.1 GCA_007695205.1 Planctomycetaceae bacterium | reverse complement strand
ACGAACCATGTGGAAAACGGTCTCTCCGAAAACGACTCCCGACCCCTTCCGCAAACGCTTGACCCGCGGCTCAGATTAGCATGGGGAAAATGGGTGAACTGGTTTTTGTGAATCCTGGCCGAGGAGTCCGATGACGAGTGTTCTGTTGACCGCTTTCGACGCGTATGACGGCTGGGATCAAAACAGTAGCTGGCTGACCCTGATCGAACTAACTCGCAATTTGCCCGATCGCCCGATCGTCACGACTCGACGCTACCCCGTGGATTTTCAAGCCATGCGGGAACGTCTGGCGAACGACTTGGACGCGAACTACGACTATGCGATACACCTGGGTCAGTCACCGGGGCGAGGCCGTATGGAATTGGAGGCCATCGGGCTGAACATCGCAGGCAAGTTGGATCAGCGGCCGGACGAATGCTTCCGGTTGGTCGAGGAGGGCCCGGTAGCCTATCGTTCGGATCTGCCGCTGGCGGACTGGGCAGCGAAAGTCCGTAAAGCGGGGATACCATGCCAGGTTTCGTACCATGCGGGAACTTATCTCTGCAATGCCACGCTGTATTTGTCCCATTTCCTGGCCGAACAGAAATCCCTGATTACTCGTCCGTTGTTCGTTCACCTGCCCTTGGACGTGTCGCAAACGCTCGGCCAACGCAAGGACTTTCCCACGATGCCCGCCACCACGATGGCCGCCGCCGTCCGCTTGATCCTGGACGAAATGGCCCAATAAGAGCATGAAAGCACTTCCTGGCGAGGAGGGCTCAGGATTTGAGGAGGCGAACTGACATGTCTACCGAGGGTGTGCAGAGAGAAACGGTCGCGAACCCGCACGACGCCTATGCCCAAAGCGTGTTCCGAGAAATTCCGCAGGCCCGCGGGTTCCTCCGAGGTTACCTACCCGAAGAGGTAGGGAGCTTGTTCGATTGGAGGACATTGCGGTTGGAAACGGGAAATTTTCTTTCGGATGAACTGCAGCGCGATTTCGCCGATTTGCGTTTCTCGATCCGATTGATGGGTGACAAGCGACCGCGCCGGGTTACGCTGCTGTTCGAACACAAACACCGGGTTATTTACAATACGCCCCGCCAGCTACACCGTTACATCAGCCGTCAACTGGAGGAGACACCGGACAATACACCCTTGCCAAGCATTCTGACGGTCGTGCTTTTGCAGAGCGGCACGTGGAACCGGCCTCGAACTCTGTCAAGCCAGTACGATCTACCGGAACCGGCGCGCGAGATCTTGGCACCTTATTTGGTCGATTTCCAGATGGTTTTCATAGAACTTGGGCCGCTGGCGGAAAACGAGATGAAGGGGACCGAGGCCGGTCGTTTGGCATTGGCTTTGCTAAAGACGGTGGGAGAAGACCGGCCGATGGGATGGCTCCAGTACTCAACCATTCTTCGCGACATTTGCCGGAATTTCGGCCCGGAGCGGCTTCGACGCGAGCTTCGGCGCGCGTTATACTATTTGTTGAGCGTTACAGACGTGAACCAGGAGGTGGACGTCCGCCGGGCGCTCCAGTCAGTCCAGGACGAATTCCTTCCAGTGAAGGAGAATATCATGACATTGCTTGAACATTTGGAAAAACGCGGCGAGAAACGCGGCGAGAAACGCGGCGAGAAACGCGGCGAGAAACGCGGTGAGAAACGCGGTGAACGCTTGGGCAAGGTTCATACGTTGACTCGTCAGTTGTCCGCTATTTTCCCCGAATTCTCAACATCCGATGCGAAACGCGTCCGCAGTTTGTCGGACGAGGCATTGGACCGTTTGAGCGATGCGGTCGTCCTGCAGCATTCATGGGCCGAGATCGAACAGATCCTGCGGCACGCAGCAGCGGAATAGTATCCCACTAGCTGAACCAGCCCGATTGCTACACGTAGCCGTGCTCGCAAAACCATCGCCAGGCATCCTGAACGGTCTCGCGAGCCGGGCGGATTTGGTATCCTAATTCCCGCTCGGCCCGATGGCTGCTGTAGTAATGGTACTGGCTGGACATGGCCACCGCCGCCGAATTCAGATCCGGTTCCCGGCCCGTCAATCGGGTTCGTAGATCACCGAAACGACCGCCGATGATTCGCATCAAAGGCCCGGCACAAAACCAGGGCCCCGCCCCCTCGGCGACCTCGGCAAACAAGCGCCAGGCCTCGATGTACCGGATGTTGTGCCCCGCAAGGATGTAGCTGCGCCCGCACGTTCCCCGTTGCCAAGCGGCCAGAATTCCGTCCGCCACATCACGGACGTCGCACAGCGAACAGCCACCCGTGGGCGCCACGGGCGTGAATTGCTTGGCAACGGTCAACAACATGCGACCGGACGATGGTTTCCAGTCCCAAGGCCCGAGCATGAAACCCGGATGAACAATTACCGCATCCAAACCTTTGCTGACCAATTGTCGCACGACATCCTCTGATTCTTGCTTGGTGACCACATAGGTACATGGCACCTTGCCGACAGCGGGTGTTTCCTCGTCGGCCGGGGCGGCTGGTGAGCCCAACCCGAGAGTATCGACCGTCGAGACATGCACCATCCGGATGCCCATTTCCAGGGCGGCTTCAGCGACATGCCGCGTTCCGCCGACATTTATTCCCCGGACTTCTTCCAATCGTGCCCAGCCCAAATGAATCGCTGCCGCCGCGTGAATCACCGCTTGGACCCCTTGGCACGCTGCCCGGACCGATGCTCGATCCCGCACATCCCCCTTGAAGCACTCGACAAGCAATCCCTCCAGGGGGCAGGGGTCGGCCGAACTCCGGACGAGAACTCGAGCCTGGTGGCCCTGGTCCAGTAACGCGCGAACCAAATTGTTTCCTACCAGCCCAGTAGAGCCGGTCACGAGAACCTTCATTGGCAGCAGTTCCAAAGAACGGTGTGTTCATCGCCGCAAAATACTTGTACCATATTTTGCTGGGATGGCAGATAGCAAGAAGTCTTCACGTTCGCAGATGAAATAGGTTTCAGTCATGTCGGATTTGGCCGTCATATCGGTGAAAAGTCGCAAGGAACGAACTCAGTTTTTCAATCTACCCTGGCAGTTGTATCGAGATGACCCCTGCTGGGTCCCCCCCTTACGACGAAACCAACTGGAACTGCTGAACTACAAGAAGCACCCGTTTTACGAATACTCAGAGATTCAGACGTTCATAGCGACCCGGAACGGCGAACCGTGTGGACGGATTGCGGCGATCGTCAACCGCGCTCACAATCAACGGCACGAGGAGCAGCGGGGATTTTTCGGCTTTTTCGAAAGCATCGATGACCAAGCGGTCGCTGACGGTTTGTTTGACGCGGCGGGTCAATGGTTGAAGCAACGGGGGATGCAGTCGATTCGCGGGCCCATGAATCCTTCGATGAATTACGAATGCGGCCTGTTGGTCGATGGTTTTGACAGCATGCCCACGTTCATGATGACCTACAATCCGCCCTTTTATCCGCGGTTGATCGAAGCGACTGGATTGAAACAGACCCAAGAGATGTATGCCTTCTGGGGACACATCGACATGCTAGCGGGGCTGGACAAGAAACTTGAGTTTATCGTCGCTGAGGCAACTCGACGCTTCGACGTCAAATTACGGACGCTCGATCGTTCGCGGTTTCGTCAAGAGGTCCGCATGTTTCTGGACATCTATAATCGTTCGATGGTCGGAACTTGGGGGTTTGTCCCGATGTCTGAGAACGAAGTGGATCACATGTCCGCCGGTTTGAAGCATCTGATCGTGCCTGAGATGACGACCGTTGCCGAAGTCGATGGCGAGCCGATCGGGGCGGTCTTTGGATTGTTGGATTTCCATCCTCGCATTCGGAAGATCAATGGTCGGTTGTTCCCATTCGGCTTCTTTCGCCTGCTGGCGAACAAGGCGGCGATCAAACGGATCCGTGTGATCAGCACGAACGTCGTCCCCGAGTATCAGAAGTGGGGTGTCGGGCTGGTCCTGCTTTCTCGATTGGTGCCTGACGCATTGGCGTGGGGGATCGAAGAGGGCGAGTTTTCTTGGGTGTTGGAGAGTAACCATTTGTCCTATCAATCGTTGAAACGGGGCGGTGCGAAGATCACCAAGACCTACCGTCTCTACGATGGCGACTTAGCCGATTCCGGGTGATTTGCCGTGTCGTACTGGTACCTCCAGCCTTTGGGAAACAGTTATACGCTGGTCGCGGTGGTCGCGCTGGTACTGGTGTTGCTGCTGGGGGTCCGGCCGGCGTTTGGTCGGCTGGGCCCGCGTGGGCGACGGGTGTTGGCCGGGTTGCGATTGGCCGTGATTGCGCTGATCGTGCTGGCGATGCTTCGCCCGACCCTGGTCAGCACAGTTCGCAGACCTCAGACTTCGGTGCTGATCTTGCTATTGGATTCCAGCCGCAGCATGCAACTGCCCGATACCGGCGGCAGGCGGTCCCGCTGGGAATCGCAGGCGGCGACCATGGAACAGGCGGCGCCTCTGCTGGAGGAATTGTCCGAGAAGATCGAGGTCAGGACCTACGCGTATGATCAGGAACTGCAGCCGATCGATCGCGTGGGACGAACGCTGGAGTTGCCGGACGAACCGTTGGGTGACCAGACGGATATCGGAACCAATGTGCACGAGGCCCTGCGGCGCGAGATGGGCAAGCGGGTGGCCGCTGTCGTGCTGATGGGCGATGGCGTCCAGACGGCCTTCGATCCGCCCGTGGAACTGGCCGAAGTAGGTCGCGAGCTGGAACGTTTGGGATATCCGTTGTACGCGGTGCCTTTCGGCGCGGTCGGGGACGTTGTTCAGGCGCGGGATGTGGCTGTCGAGAACCTGCAGGATCAGTACACGGTTTTCGTCAAGAACGAATTGCCGATCCGAGCGACGGTCCGCGTCAGCGGATACGTGAACAAGGCGATTCCGGTCGAGTTGCAGGTGGAGATGCCCGACGGTCAGGTCGAACAAATCGGACCGATTGAAATCGTGGCGACCGAGGACAATCAGCAGGTGCCGGTCGAATTCCGATACGTTCCCCCCGAGCCCGGACGGTATAAGCTGACGCTGCGAGCCGCCGAGCAGCCGGGCGAGTTGGTGACTAAGAACAACGAGTTGAGTGCTTATCTGCGCGTGCTGGAGGGGGGGCTGCGAGTGCTGTATCTGGAGGGCGAATTGCGGAACGAGCAGGTGTTTCTTCGCCGATCGCTTGCCGCGTCGCCGGATATCGACTTGGACTTTCTCTGGATCGACCCGCGTCTACGCGATCGATGGCCGGTGGATCTGAGCGACCAGTTATCCGATCCGGATTACGACGTGTTTGTGCTGGGCGACCTGGACGCGACCGCGCTGGGAGAAACGAATCTCAAGCTGCTGGCCGAAGCGATCGATCGGGGCCGAGGCCTGCTCTTGCTGGGCGGCTATCACAGCTTTGGAGCCGGGGGTTATCGAAACACGCCGCTGGCCGATGTGATGCCGATTCAGATGGACCGCTTTGAACGGCAAGATTTCGACGCGCCCATCCGGCGGGACCTGCATCTGGAAGGCCCGATTGTGATGGTCCCGCAACGGGATCATCCGATCGTCCGGTTGGCTGCCGAAGCGGACAATCGTCGAGTCTGGCAGTCGCTGCCTCCGCTGTCCGGCGCCAACCGCTGGGCGGGCGTCAAGGATGCGACGGGTGTGATGGTCCTGGCGGAATCCGAGGCCGGCGATCCGCTGTTGGCCGTGGGCCAGTATGGTCAGGGTCGCGTGGTCGCCATGGCGGGCGATTCGACGTGGCGATGGTGGATGCTGGGGCACGAAACGGAACACAAGCGGTTCTGGCGACAATCCATCTTGTGGCTGGTACGCCGCGATGACCTGCAGCAGAACGAAGTCTGGGTCCGCATGGCGCAACGGCGTTTCTTCCCGGGAGCGCGAGTTTCCTTCACCGCCGGCGCCGCTTCCTCCAGCGGAGCGCCCTTGCCCGATGCGCAGTTGAGCGCCCAATGGATCGCGCCCGACGGCCAGCGACGACCCATCTCGCTCCGCCGCGACGGCGATCAATGGGCCGGTGCTATCGAGGCGGTCGAGCAGCCGGGCGATTATTCCATCGAGATTTCCGGGGAACTGGATGGCCAACCGATCGGCACGGAGCAGAGCGAGTTCCTGGTATTCGACCGGGATCTGGAACTGAGCAATCCGGCCGCCGACCATGATCAACTGGCGCGTCTGGCGGCCATGACAAGTGATGCCGGTGGGCGGCTGATTGCTCCCGAACAACTGGTCGGCGTGCTGGAAGAACTACGGGACCAGCCTCCCGAGATGGACATCGAAATCCAGACCAAGTGGCAGTTGGGCGATACACCTCGCGATGCCTGGTTGCTGCTGCTACTGCTGGTGACGCTCTTGACCACGGAATGGACCCTGCGCAAACGGTGGGCCATGGTGTAAGGATCGGCAAAGAAATAACGGCGGATTTCGTGTAGTGTGGTACCCAACGCGAACGGGGTCGGGGGTGGGTTTTGGGG
>REEF01000667.1 GCA_007695205.1 Planctomycetaceae bacterium | reverse complement strand
CATGTGGTTGATCGTCGGCCGAAAACGACTCCCGACCCCGCGACCTGCCAACGCCGCCGAGTCCTTCTCGGCGGCGTTTTTTTCGTCGACGCCCGCTTGGTGGTAGCATTTCTCCGTTGGCTGGGCTAGGATGGTTTGTCTACGTAATCGATACCTCCCTCCAAAACAGGAAAGGTTCACCATGAGAGAAGCTGCGGTTTTCTTTGCTTGTTATCTGCTGTTGCTGTTGCCCGTACATTTGCCTGCTGCGACTTTCGAAGTCATCCAGCAGGAAGATGGCGTGACGGTCAACTACGACGGCAAGCTCGTGACCAGGTACCTGACCAAGTCCGGAAATAAGCCGATTCTTTGGCCGGTGGTCGGGCCGGGTGGACAAGAGTTGACGCGCGGTTATCCGATGCGGGAAGCGACGTCCGACGAACGATCTGATCATATTCACCACCGATCGATGTGGTTTACTCATGGCGATGTGAATGGAGTCAGCTTCTGGCACGAGGGTGCTGGTAGCGGCGAAATCGTCCATCGTGAATTCGTCCAGGTGGAAGGCGGCCAGACGGCCGTCATCACCACTCGCAACGACTGGGTGGCGCCTGGCGGAAAACGTTTGTGCTGGGACGAACGGACCTTTACCTTTGGCGTGGACGGGAGTAACCGTTGGATTGATATGGACGTGACGGTCACTGCTGCAGACGAACCCGTCACGTTTGGGGATACGAAAGAAGGCAGTGGAGGTGTCCGCGTGGCGGGAACCATGAAGGTGACGGCCAAGCTGGGTGGTAGGATCGTCAACAGCCAGGGGCAGACGGACGATCAAGCCTGGGGCAAGCCGGCCGCATGGTGCGATTATCACGGGCCGGTCGATGGCCAGGTCGTGGGAATTGCGATCATGAACCATCCCCGCAGTTTTCGCTTCCCAACCCATTGGCATGTAAGGACTTACGGTCTGTTTACCGCCAATCCTTTCGGCATCGGGGATTTTGGTCAAGGGCCGAAGGGATCGGGAAATCTTGTACTTCAACCGGGCGAGTCCTTTACGGTAAACTACCGTTTCTATATGCACGACGGCGACGAGAAGCAGGGCCGAGTCGCCGAAGCGTTTGCCAAGTACTCGGAAACGGAAAAATAGAGGGCCGCTAACTTTGTCGACAGAGAACCAGGACGAGAAACGACCGACCGATCCGCGTCAGCCTCGGCCGGCATCGCCACCGCCTCGCGCCCCAAATGCGTGGCTATTGTTAGCCATCGTCTTGATGGTGGCGGCCATGGTGCATTTGTATTTTCAGACCCAGCCGACTTCGCAGATCCGCTTCAGTTTTTTGGAATCGCAAATCGAGGCGGGGAATGTTCTCTCGGTGCGGATCGGCGATAACGAGGTCACGGGCTATTTTGAGGACCCGCCGCCCGAACCCGATAAGGCGGAGGTCGTGACAGCGGATCCATCGACACCACGCAAGCAACTGCAGAAACGCTTTCGTGCCAATCTGGCTCGCGGCGATGCCCCCCGCGAGAACTTGATGCGGTTGCTGCGGGAGCATGATGTCGAGTACGAGTTCGAATCGTCCAATGACAACCTGATGATGACCGTCTGGTTGATCGCCATTTTCCTGCCCATGGGCCTGCTGATCTATATCTGGATCTCGTACCGGCGTTCCCGAGACCAGATGATGGGCGGTGGGTTTCTGACCGGCTTTAGCAAGAGTCCGGCCAAACGGTACGAGCCGTCCGAGCAGACGATCACGTTTCGCGATGTGGCGGGCTTGGAAGGAGTCAAGGCGGATCTGCAGGAAGTGGTCGAGTATCTTCAGAACCCCGAAAAATTCCAGCGGTTGGGTGGTCGGGTTCCCAAGGGCGTCCTGCTAAACGGGGCCCCGGGTACGGGAAAAACGCTCTTGGCGCGGGCGGTGGCAGGCGAGGCGGAGGTGCCTTACTATTCGGTCAGTGCCAGCGAGTTCATTCAGATGTTCGTCGGGGTGGGGGCCAGCCGCGTGCGCGATCTGTTCAAGAACGCCAAGGATACCGCGCCGGCGATTATTTTCATCGACGAAATCGATGCGGTCGGCCGGCAGCGCGGCGCCGGGTTGGGCGGTGGCCATGACGAGCGTGAGCAGACGTTGAACCAGATTCTGAGCGAGATGGACGGATTCGCGCAAAACGACTCGGTGATCGTCCTGGCGGCAACCAATCGTCCCGATGTGCTGGACCCGGCACTGTTGCGTCCCGGTCGATTCGATCGGCACGTGACGGTCAATCGCCCCACGCAAAAAGGTCGGGTCGAGATCTTCAAGGTGCATGTACGCCAAGTCCCGCTGACCGTTGATGTGGATCTGAAGCGTTTGGCTGCGGCGACGGTCGGGTTGACCGGCGCGGACATCCGCAACATCGTGAACGAGGCGGCGCTGTGGGCCGCGCGGCACGATAAGAAGACGGTCGACATGTCGGATTTCGATTACGCGCGGGACCGCGTCCTGATGGGTGCCAAACGCGAGGAGGTTTTGCTGGGTCAGGAGAAGGAAAAGACGGCGTATCACGAAGCGGGACACACCATCGCGGCCTGGTTCATGCCCGGCGCCGATCCGGTCCACAAGGTGACGATCATCCCTCGCGGCCGATCGTTGGGGACCACGCAGATGATGCCGTCCGAGGATCGGTTGAGCATTTCGGAGAACCAGTTACGCGATCTTTTGGTCGTGGCGCTCGCCGGCCGAGCCGCCGAGTTGCTTGTCTACCAAGAGGCGACGGTCGGGGCGGAGAACGATTTGGAACGAGCCAGCGGCATCGCTCGCCGAATGGTCATGAACTGGGGAATGAGTTCGCGGTTGGGGCCAGTCAGCTACAAATTGGCAGAGGAAGATCCGTTCCTGGGCCGAGAACTCCACCAGCACCGCCAGTTCAGCGAACACACCATGGAGCAGATCGACCAGGAGGTCTTCAAGATCCTGCACGACGCTTCGGAACGAGCCAGTTCGCTGTTGCTCGAACGTCGCCAGGACCTGGATCGGCTGGCCCAGGCGTTGCTGGCGGAAGAAGAGTGTAATGATAAGGAAATCGAGGCGATTCTAGGGCCGTCGGTGCACGCTCGCGCGAAGATCACCAGCGACGAGCACGTGGCCTGAGTGGAACGGTCATGCCGGATTTGATCGCGCAAGGTATCGCGGCCGAACATCGCTGGCGCCGCACGTTGCTGAAAGACCAGAAGTGTACCCTCGGTCGCGATCCCGACGTGTGGTGCGTGTCCTGGGACCCCTGGATATCGAAACAGCACGCCGAATTATGTTGGCGAGGTGACCGGTTGGAGGTCCGGCGGTTGCCCCAATCGCGAAACCCGATCTTCTTCCGAGGCCAGCAAAAGGAACATTTGAATCTGCGGACCGGCGAACACTTCGTGATCGGCGAGACGACCTTTTCTTTGACCAGTGGTCGCGCGAAGGTCTCCGGCCAATTGCCGCAACCTTTAACCGAACAGACCTTCACGGCCGAACAACTGCAAGCCTTGCGGTTCCGCGATGCCGACCAGCGGATCGAGTTTTTGAGCCGCATCCCCGGCATCATTACCGGCGCGTCGAGTGAAGCGGAGATGTTTGTGCGCTTGGCCAGCATCTTGCTGAGCGGGATTCCGCAATGCGATGCATTGGCCTTGGTTTTCGTGGACCCGGACGCGACTCAACAGCCGGTCCGCGTCTTGCATTGGGATCGGCGGCTGATCTCTGAAGACGACTTTCAGCCCAGCGAATCGCTGATCCGTCAAGCGTTGCGAACCGGCGAGAGCGTGGTTCACTGCTGGGAAGTCCCCGCTGAACCGACGGCGGCCGAAACGCCGGCCGCGACCGCTGCCTGGGCATTCTGCACGCCGGTGCCGGGCCAGGCCAATCGCGGCTGGGCGATCTATGTGACGGGACATTTCGGCCCACGCCGCTGGACGGCCGGGGATCCGGCGTCTGACTTGCAAGACGATCTGAAGTTCACGGAAGTGGTCGCGTTGACATTGGGCAACACGCGGCAAGCGCGTTTGCTGGAACGACGCCAGGCCAGTCTGGCTCAGTTCTTCTCACCCGTCGTGCTCGAAGCGCTCGCCGGTCGGGACCCGGACCAGGTTCTGGCGCCCTGCCAGACCGAGGTCTCCGTGCTCTTCTGCGACTTGCGAGGATTCGCTCGGCACTCGGAGCATTCCTCGGACGATTTGCTCGGGCTGTTGCAGCGGGTCAGCGGAGCCCTGGGCGTGATGACTCGTTGCATCCTGGAGCAGGGCGGCGTGGTCGGCGATTTTCACGGCGACGCCGCCATGGGGTTCTGGGGATGGCCGCTGGCTCAGCCCGATGCCGTCCAGCGGGCCTGCCGCGCGGCGCTGGCCATTCGCGCTGAATTCAGCGGCGAAACGCGGGGACTCGCTGATCCCCTGGCCGATTTTCGGATCGGGATCGGATTGGCCAGTGGCCCAGCCGTCGCCGGCAAGATCGGCACGTCCGACCAGGTCAAGGTCACCGTCTTCGGACCTGTGGTCAACCGGGCCGCTCGACTGGAGAGCATGACCAAGCAACTGCACGCACCGATCCTGCTGGACAAAGCCACCGCGGCCGCCTTGCGGGACACGATGCCGGCCGAGGAAGCTCGCCTGCGTCGCGTGGCCGTTGTGCAACCGTACGGGATCGATCTCCCCTTGGAGGTCCACGAATTGCTGCCCCCCGCGGCGCAGTATCCCCAGTTGCCCGACGAAGCGATCCGCTGGTACGAACAAGCGCTGGACTCGCTGCTGGACGGACGTTGGCAGGAAGCCCTGCAGGCGCTGCATCGAGTGCCTGCGGAAGATCAAGTGAAGGATTTTCTGACGGTGTTTATCGCACGCCATGATCGCGTTCCGCCCCCAGACTGGGACGGCGTGATCTCCTTGTCCTCGAAATGAAAGAACCGGAAGATGATGAGAAATGCAATGATGGCAATCGGCGTGTTGGGCACCGTGCTGCTGGCCGGTCCGAGAGGCCGTTGCGAAGAAACGCACGCCGCCCCCGCAATACTCGAGCCCGATCGCACGGTTCTGGTGGAACAACAGGCCTGGGGCGCCTTTAACTGGGCTTCGTTCGACCAAGATAAGATCGTCAGTTGGGCGGGCTACCAATACACCGTCTATTGGGCGACGGACCGGGTCTTGACCGTCGCACGCCGGTGCCTGGAAAGCGACCAGGTGCAACGAATCCGGCTGGAATCTTACCGATTGGCAGCCGGATTTCCCGAAGGACAACAAAACAACGGGCACCGCAATACCGTACTTGGCATCAGCCCCGGAGACGGTCGTCTGCATCTTTCTTGGGACCACCACGCAAACGACTTGAATTATACCCGCAGTCGCGCCGGCTGGATTACCGATCCGCCCGATAGCATCGATGTCGCGGATTTCGAGCCGCGACAGGCCGTTGCCCCGGGCGCCCCGCAACGAGTCACCTATCCACGTTTCTTCAATAGCGCGGATGAGACTTTGTATTTCTTCTATCGCAGCGGCGGCAGCGGCGCGGGGAACATCGCCCTGTTTCAGTACGATCATGCCTCGGGCCAGTGGGATATGATCAGCGATCGCTTATTCGGTCAGGAGGGTGTCTACGCGCCATGGGACAACAGCACCTCGCGCAACGCCTACATGCACGACCTGTTGTTCGACGGCACAGGACGGCTGCACATCACCTGGGTCTACCGCGAAGCGAGCAGATCGTGGGCCAGCAACCACGACTTGCATTATGCCTTCAGCGATGATCGCGGGCGAAGCTGGAAGAATAACGCAGGCCGGCTGATCGCCGATACGCGTCAGGGGCAACGGATCGTGCTGGACAGCCCGGGCATCGCCGTCTACGAGATCCCCGTGTTCTCCTGGCTGATGAACCAGTGCGCGATGACCCTGGATTCCCGGAACCGACCGCATGTTGCAACGTACCACATGGCCGAGCCGTTTCGGCCAGATCATCTGGAACACAATCCACCGGCGGACCAGCAGCATCGGCTGAACTACTACCACTACTGGCGCGACGAACACGGTGACTGGCACCGCAGCCAGCCCCTGCCCTTGCCAATGCCTCGCCGTCGTCCGATGATCGTCGCCGCACCGGACGACACGATGATCATCTACTTTACAACGAACGAAGGTTTTCAGGCTCATGTGGCCCGAGCGGCCGACCAGTGGAGTCGCTGGCAAACGGTGCGATTGACCGGTCCCGACTTGACCGTCAACGATGCCACCAAGCCCGATCGTCGATTGTTGCGAGACCAAAATATCCTGTCCTTTACGGTCGACCCTCGAGGCCAAAAGCCGGGACGTGGTATGGCCATCGTGGATTTCGATGTCCAACGATTGCTCGAAGCTTTGGACCCGTAGGGTGACGCGGGCGGGGTCGTGAGTCGTTTCCGGCCAACAATTTAGTAGGTCCCGCGCGCCGAGCGGGACCTGCATTTCTGGCGGGCATTTGCGT
>REEF01000723.1 GCA_007695205.1 Planctomycetaceae bacterium | reverse complement strand
TCCAATATCGCGGGAGACCTTCGGTCGGCGGTTTCGGCGGGGTCGGAGACCCGCGCCGAATGTAAAACGAGCGACCCGCGCGGAACGCGAACGCGGGAGATTATTTCCTGCGAGTTGCCTTAGTAGTTGGGCGTTGGGGGGCGGTAGTGCGCCGGGTCGATGGTGCGGAACCAGTCGATCGTTTTTTCCAGCCCTTCGCGCAACGAAACGCGCGGCTGCCACTGCAGTTTTTCGCGAGCTAGCGAGATGTCGGGGCGGCGGCGGACGGGATCGTCTTCAGGCAAGGGCTCCAGAACCAGACTGGAATCCGAACCGCTCAATTCGATCACCAGCTCGGCCAGTTCCCGAATGCTGAATTCGTCCGGGTTCCCCAGGTTGACCGGGCCCACGAACCCATCTTCCTGTTCCATCATCCGCACTAGTCCATCGATCAGGTCCAGACAGTAGCAGAACGATCGCGTCTGGCTGCCGTCGCCGAACAGCGTGATGTCCTGGGCGGCCAGCGCCTGGCGGATGAAGTTGGATACGACTCGACCATCGAACGGATGCATGCGCGGCCCGTAGGTGTTGAAGATCCGCACGATCCGCACATCGACCCCGTTGTTGCGATGATACTCCATGAACAACGTCTCGGCGGCTCGCTTGCCTTCGTCATAACAGGCGCGCGGTCCGATCGGGTTGACCGAGCCTCGATAGGATTCCACCTGCGGATGCACTTCGGGATCGCCATACACCTCGCTGGTCGAAGCCTGCAGCACGCGAGCTCGACAGCGTTTGGCCATACCTAGCACGTGGATCGCGCCCAGGATCGAGGTCTTGACCGTCTTGATCGGGTTGTACTGGTAATGCCCCGGGGCGGCGGGACAGGCTAGGTTGTAGATCTGGTCGACTTCCAAATAGATCGGAACGGTGATGTCGTGCCGGATCAATTCGAAATTCGGTTCGCCCAGCAAATGGGCGACATTGGTCTTCTGGCTGGTAAAGAAGTTATCCAGGCAGATGACGTCATGCCCGGTGCGCACCAGTCGCTCGCACAGATGCGAGCCCAGAAAGCCGGCACCGCCGGTGACCAGGATTCGTTTTTCGCTTAGCATCGAGAATCACTCCGTTGGTGAGGAGAAAAAGGGGACGGGGGTCTTTTTTGCTGATTCGTCGAAAAGACCCCCGTCCCCTTATTCGGTTGGCGAGATGGTGATGGCGTCGGTGGGGCAGACGTAGGCGCAGGAGCCGCAGCCGATGCAGGGGTCGGAGATGTCATAGAACGGGGTGGCGATGCGCTTCTTGGGGCCGCGACTGGCGCTGCCGATGGCGCGGCGGCCGACGACTTCGGCACAGACGCGGACGCATTGACCGCATAAAATGCACCAGGATAGATGCTCTTCGCCTAATTCGGCTGTCCGCTGCTCGACGCGTTCCGATAAGAATGCCAACAGCGGATCGCCGGCGTCCGGGCGGAGTTCCACGCCATGCTGGCGTGCCATCTCGACCAGCTTCGGAGGTTGCGGCGCGCGGGCCAATAGCAGGGCCAAAACGAATCGCCGCGCTTCGAGCACGCGCGGGGTGTCGGTCCGGACCTGCATGCCCTCTTCCACGGCCGATGCACACGCGGGCAACAAGACCTCGCGGCGAGTGGCCGTGTCGACCTGGACATGGCACACGCGACATGCGCCGGCCGGTTTGAGTTTCTCGTGATGGCACAAGGTCGGGATAGGGATGCCGACACTGGACGCGGCGTCCAGGATCGTCGTGCCCGGCCGGACCGAGACCGGTGTCCCGTCGACGCTAAGCGAAATATGTTTCATGTGATTTTCACCTAATCTTTCACCTAATCTCTGACCTAACACGGCCTCCGGCCGCAACCAACGTAGGTTGGGTCTCCGACCCGATCCGACCCGATCCGACCCGACCCGGTCGGGACAGAGTCCCAACCTACCAAGGTGCGCGCCTCTTCAAACCGAGGCTCGGATCACGTTATTTCCACCAACTGCCGCTTGGCGTCTTCGGTTTGCAGGTCGCAGCGTAAGCAGCGGCTGGCTTCGTGGACCGCTTGTTCTTGTGTCAAGGTTAATTCGACTTCGGCAAAGCCGCTGTGTCGAGCGGTGACCGGCAACAACGGGATCGTGGTGCGTTGCGTGGGGATCTCCTCGCCGTCCGGCGGCGGCGCGGGCGGCACGTACTTCGAGGGCCGTACGGGCTCGTAACGCCGGTCCACTGGCTGGTGGCGGAGGTATTTGTCGATCATCTCGGCCGCGACCTTGCCGGCCGCCATCGCGGCGACAACGGTGTCGGGGCCGGTGACCACGTCGCCCCCGGCAAACACGCCGGCGCGCCCGGTGGCTTGCGTCTCTTGGGCGACGACGGCCGTCCCGCGACGCGATACTTCGATGCCCGAGTCCTGGCCCAAAAACTGGACCTCGGGATCTTCCCCGATGGCGACCAGCAGCGTATCGAGCGGGATGTCGAATTCGGAACCCTCGATGGGCAACGGGCGGCGCCGGCCGCTGTCGTCCGGTTCGCCCAGTTGCATGCGGATGCAGCGCAGGGCCGCCAGTCGGCCATGCTCGGTCAGCACTTCGACGGGCGCCGTCAACAACTGCAGATCCGCGCCCTCTTCGATCAACGCGTCGATCTCTTCGACAAAGGCCGGCATTTCCGCGCGCGTACGGCGGTAGATGACCTGGACGGATTGCGTGGTGGTCAGCCGCAGGGCCACGCGCGCCGCGTCGACGGCCGCATTGCCGCCGCCGATGACCCCGATCCTGGCACCGACCGGCACCGCTTGGTTCAAGTTGACGCGTTTCAGGAACTCGATCGCGTCCAGCACGCCTGGGGCCTCTTCATTCGCGACGCCCAGTTTCTTGGACTTATGCGCGCCGGTGGCGAGGAACACGGCTTGAAATTGCTGAGTCAGTTGGTCGAAGGAGATGTCTTTGCCGATGCGAACCCCGGTGCGGATCTCGACCCCGGCGCGGCGGACGTTTTCGATGTCGGCTTCCAGCAGATCGCGAGGCAGGCGATAGGCGGGGATGCCGACGGTCAGCGTCCCTCCGACGACGTCCAACGCCTCGAAGATCGTCGGTTGGTGCCCGTACAGCGCCAGGTAGTAACCGGCCATCAGCCCGGCGGGCCCCGAGCCGATGATCGCCACCTTTTCCCCGGTCGGTTTGGGCTTGGGCGGCGGTGGATAGAGGCCCGATTGGATCGCGTGATCCACGGCGAACCGTTTCAGTGCGCGGACGGCCAACGCGTTGCCTGCCTGGCCAGCCAGGCAGCGCGATTCGCACGGATGGTGGCAGACCCGAGCACAGACGCTGGGCAGCGGGTTATCCTTGGTGATCGATTCGAAGGCTTCCTGGAAGCGGCCTTGGGCGATCAGGGCGACGTACGCAGGCACCTCGGCGCTGATCGGGCACAGGTGCTGGCAGGGCGACGAGACCAGTTCGCGACAGACCACGGCCGGACACCGTTTGCGGTGGATATGCGCCTCGTATTCCTCCGGGAAATACCGCAACGTGGACAGCACCGGATTGGCCGCCGTTTTGCCTAAGCCGCAGAACGACAGATCGCGAATGTGGGCGCCGATCCGTTCCAGCAAAGCGATGTCGCCTTCCTGGCCCTTGCCGTCGGTGATCCGCTGCAGCAGGAAATGCATGTGCTGCAATCCATCGCGGCAGGGCGTGCACTTGCCGCACGATTCCTCCATGCCGACATGGATGAAGTACTTGGCCGTATCGACCATGCACGTGGTCTCGTCCATCACGATCATGCCGCCCGAACCCATGATCGTTCCGGCCTTGGTCAGCGATTCGTAGTCGACCGGCAGATCCAGCATGGACGCGGGGATACAGCCGCCCGACGGCCCACCCGTCTGGACCGCCTTGATCGGCTTGCCGCTCTGCGATCCTCCGCCGATCTTATGGATGATGTCCCGCAACGGCATGCCCATGGGCACTTCGATCAGCCCGGTGTTGGCGATTCTGCCGACCAGGGAGAACACGGCCGTACCGCGTGAATTCTCAGGCCCGACCGACGCAAAATACTCGGGGCCTTTGTCGACGATCATCGCCGCCGAGCACCAGCTCTTGACATTGTTCAGCGTGGTCGGCATCCCCCACAGACCTTGGACGACCGGGTAGGGCGGCTTGATCCGCGGCTCGCCGATGCGATCTTCGATCGATTCGATCAACGCGGTTTCTTCGCCGCACACGAACGCGCCGGCCCCGCGAACGATTCGCAGATCGAACGAGAAGCCGCTGCCCAGGATGTTCTGGCCCAGCAAGCCTGCGGCGCGAGCCTGGGCGATGGCGTTCTGCAGATGCTCGATGGCCAACGGATACTCGTTGCGCACGTAGATGTAGCCTTGGCAACTGGCTTCGGTTTCGCCGGCGATCGCCCAGGCGCCGATGGCCATGCCTTCCAGCAGGGCGTGGGGATTGCCTTCCAGGATACTGCGGTCCATGAACGCGCCGGGGTCGCCTTCGTCGGCGTTGCAGACCATGTAGCAATAGAATTCGTCTTCGGCCGAATCGGAGAGCCCTTCGGTGCTGCGGCGAGTCATCTCCCATTTCAGCCCGGTGGGGAACCCCGCCCCGCCTCGACCTCGCAGCCCCGACTGTTTGATCCAGCCGATCACTTCGTCCGGTTCGCTATCCAGCGTTTTGGCCAAGGCTCGGTACCCGCCGTGACGCAGGTAATCGTCCAGGCTCAACGGATCGATCCGGTTGTTGTTCAGCAGCAGACGCCGTTCCTGATGGGCATAGAACGGCACCTGGTCCTTGTCGGCGATCCTGGTGCCGTCGCCCGGCATCTGGTACAGCAACCTTTCCAGCAACTGGCCCTGCACCACACAGGTCTCCAGCAACTCGGCAGCATCCTCCGGCTTGACGCGGCAGTACAGGATTTCTCGGCCATCGCGGCGCACGACCACCAGCACTTCCTGGGCGCAGAAGCCATGGCAGCCGGTCAGCTTCAGATCGACCTGGCGAAACAGGTCTCGCCGATCCATTTCCGCCGCGATGGCGTGGTAGACGTCTCTGGCCCCGGCCACGAATCCGCAGGTGCCGCCCGACACGATCACCGTCGGGCGATCCGCGTCGTGCTGGTCCTGCAGTCGCTGGATGCGATCGAGCAGTTGCCCGGCCGATGCGAAGACGGTCACTTTTTCCGGCTGGCCGTTGCCCGAGATCCCAGCCGCCGTAGCGTGGTCGTGGTCACAGCCGTTGGCCTGGCAGCAGGCGGCCTTTTGCTCTTCGGGCGGCGGCAGGTCGTCGACGTTCTTGATCAGCCGCGCGGCCGCATCGGTGGTCAGGTTAGCGTAGTACCGCCCATCGACCGTCACGACCGGCCCGATGGCGCAGGTTCCCAGACAATTGACCGTCCCGTAGGTGAACTTGCCGTCCGGCGTGGTCTCACCGGGCTCGACGCCCAATTCCTTTTCCAACGTCTGCATCAGCCGCGGAGCCCCGCGGACATAGCAAGCGGTGCCCGTGCAGACGCACACATGATGCTTGCCGGGCGGGGACAGCTTGAACGACTGGTAGAACGTCGCCAGGCTGTACAATTGCGTGAGCGGCACGTTCAGGTCCGCGCTGATCTTCTCGACCACCTCGCGAGGCACGTAGTGGAAACGGGCCGAGACCTCCTGCAACAGTTCGATCAGCCCCCCTCCGCCAGCCTTGTGCTTGACCAGCAGCTCGTCAACTTCGTGCAGATTCACGTTGTTCATGCTCTCCCTCGATATGAAAATGCCAGCGTTTGCTGGCGTCAAAGGTACGGTTGCGGACCATGCTCTCGACCACCTCCAGGAAGTCGGGGATCTTTAACCCCATGTCTTCCTTGACCTTGACCTGACACGCCAGTCGTAATCCGTCAGTCAACTCGCGACGAGACAGAAAAGGCGTTTCGGTCGGCAGCACCGGCCCGCCTCCTTCGGTCACGCTGACCTTGCAGTAACCACAGGAGCCCTTGCCGCCGCAGGCCGCCGGCACATCGATCCCGGCATCCTGCAGCACGGCCAGCAGCGTTTGGCCGCCGTTGAATTCCATTTCGCGGACCTCGTCGCCTTCCTGGACTCGCAGCCGACAGAGGCCGTAGTTTACCAACACTCGCTCGGCCACCGACAACAAGATCGCCAGCGCAGCCAAGACGCCCGCCGATACCAGAATGGCTGAAATGTATATCATGATCTTTTCTCTCGTGTTGCAAGCTGCTCATAAAAACGCGCCGGGCTCGGAGATCCCAGCCCACGTGTGTCCGTCTCCTAACGGCTGCAACCAAAGTAGGTTGGGTCTCCGACCCGACCCGACCCGACCCGGTCGGGACAGAGTCCCAACCTACGAAGATGCTCGCACCGTGCGCGCATCTTACAGCCGAAAGCTCTGAAAGCCATTTATACTCCCATTCCCCCGAATCCCATGAAAGCCAACGCCATGATCCCGGTCAGGATCATCG
>REEF01000521.1 GCA_007695205.1 Planctomycetaceae bacterium | reverse complement strand
CTGGCCAGCGACTGCTCGACTGTCAGCCCCTCGCGCCGGGGGAAATTGCGGTAGGTGTAGAGCGGCACCTGAAAAATGCCGTTGTGCATCGTCTCGCCGATGTCCATCAGCAGGGACAAGCCGTGGCCGTCGTTGATCTCTCCTAGCATCCCCGTATGTCCACGGCTTCCCGTTGACAGTGACGAACGCCTTGTCCTTGGCTTCCGGCGTCTTGGCCTTCGGACGGATGGCGAGTGCTTCCTGCAGCGCGGCGAGCGTCTCCGGCCAAAGGATACCACGGCGGGGCACCCCGGTTTTCGGGCGGGGCCAGTCCAGTTTGCCCGTCTCGATGGCTTGCTGGGCCAGATCCAACGTCAGACCGCCGCAATCGCTGTTCCCATAGCGGTTCCGCAAGTACCTGCATTCCGGCGTCCTCCGGTGTGGGCATCGAGGCTCGATCTTGACCGGAAGCAGCCAGGGCGGGTGCAGTACGCTCTTCTGGAAACAGGTCAGCCCGCGACGCCGAGAGGTGGTGCGTGCCGACATCAAAACGCAATTTCCGTTTTGTCCTACGGGCAGCACGTCGAGTCAACGCGGGGGAAGGGAGGGCGAACCTGACTTCGACAGACCGCGCCCGTTAGACCGATTGCCGGCATGGTCGCAAAAGCCGACAATGGTCCGCAGCTACAAAACGGAGAGCCATCATGTACTCAGGCCAATTGAGTTCAGGGAATGCGAAGAGGCCCAAGTCCTTCACGACACGGTTGCGGTGTTCGGTCGTGGCGGGGCTGGTCATCCTTGCCAGCGTCCCCCTCGCTGCGGAGGATCTTTCATCGCGTTACGAATCGGTGCTGGAATTCGGACCGGTCGGCTACTGGCCGGCCGACGAAGGCCAAGGCTCGGTCCTTCACGATCGATCGGGCCACGAGAATCACGGGCAACTGTTTAATCTGAGCTGGCAAGAGGGTCTGCTCGAATTCACCAGCGGCTTTCATTGGGCGGAAATCCCCAGCCGTCCGGAGTATCGGTCGGCGAGCATCAGCTTGGGAGGCTGGTTCTTCACCCGCCGGGACGACTATCTGGGCGGTTCTGATCTGCAAGGGCCCAATCGCCATGCTGCTGACAACCATCACACGCATGGTGTATCTCTGATCAATAACGCTTACGGCAATCGAGGTGGTTGGGTACGTTGGGACGGAGCCGATAACCTGCGGGAGGGAATCGGTTTGCGTCTGCGCGCGCCCGGTGCGAACCGCAACGTGGGTGGGGCCCTGCTGGATGTGGTGCATGGCAATCGGGCGGATGTGCTCGATTCCGCGTTCGACGGGCTGCGGATGGTCCGAGGACAATGGCAGCACGTGTTGTACACCTTTCACGATGGTACCGGCAGCCTGTATCTGGACGGTCGCTTGGTGCAAGCGAAGGATGGAGTCAGCTTTTCTGCGGCCAATAGGCCTTTCGTCGTGGGCAACGACATGAGCTGGTGGATGCTGTATCCGACCGGCTCGCAGTCCCTGGACGGCTCGATCCGCGACCTGGTGATCTTCGATCGGGCTCTGTCAGCGCAGGAAGTCGCCCGGTTGTGCGAAGCAACGCGGCCGGACGTGTCGCCCAAGATGCACGACGCGGACGCGATCGTCATCGACGGCACGTTTTTGGCTCTGGACGATCTGTTGGACGCGACGCTCGAAGACCGACGTCGCGCACTGGAGATGTGGGACAATCGAAGCGTTCAGCGAATTCGCACGTTGCCCGATTCCATGATCCCGATCCTGACCAGTGCGCTCGACGACTGGCAGACCCGCCGCGTGGCCGCCAGCCTGCTCAGCAAGCTGGATCGGGACGAAGCGCGCGCCGTTTTGCAGGCTGCGATCCCGGACCTTTTCCTCAGCACGCTGCGAGAGGATGCGAAGCCACCGCAGCATCGAGCCGCATCCGCGCTGGCTCTGGCGGCGATCGGCTCGGATGCCAAAGCGACGGTTCCCGTGCTGGTCCAGATGCTGCAAGAGATCCTCGACCGCCAAGGGGCCGAGCTGCCTCGGGTCGAGGATCTGGTTCGCAACAGCCTGATGCGTGCGTTGCTGGATATCGCGCCCCAAGACGTTCGCGTCCGCCAAGTGCTGGGCCAGGCGTTGGCCAAGCCAATCCTGGACTCACTGGATTTGTCCCAAGCCTATCTGGCCGACGTACGGCCCTTGGTAGCCGAAGGGCGGTACATGGATGCGCTGGACATCTATCGCACCTTGCCGCTTCGGCAGCATGGCGATTTCTTCCTTTCCCAAGGCGATCGGCACCGGGACCTGCGCCAGGGGACAGGACGCGACTATTCGTCGGTGGTCGAGCACGATGGCTGTACCTATACGGTGGGCTCGGGACGAGCTTGGGACGCAGCCGAAAAAATCACTGCGGAAGATTACCAGGAGACCATCGCTGCGTTGCCGGCCGAATTCCGCGATGCGGCCGAGAATTGGATTCACGCCGATTCGCCGAACCTGTACCGGGTCCGCATCCATAAGACCGACCCGCAAGGCAAGACCCAGTCGGTAATCCTGGAGGGGAACTGGTTCGTCTTCGAAGGCAGTGACACGAAACTGCTGGGCTGGACGATCGATGTCGATCAGCGCGGGCACATCCATCTGATCGGCGGCCTGCACAATCAACCGCATCCCGGGCTGTACGTGCCCGGAAGCTGGGAGAAGATGGGGTTATCCCGAAATCGCAACGACGATACCTTTCCTTCCGTGATGTACTGGGTATCCAGCCGTCCCGGCGATATTTCCTCGTTGGAATTTGTGGGCCAGCGGAATAACCCCCGAAACCTCCCGTCACCGGGCATGAACTACATGAACTTTGTCCGCGATCCCGACAACGTGATGTACCTGTACGGCAGGATTGGCGCGCAGGGTATCCAGAGTTGGGGATTCTACCGCTACGATGCCGATCAGCGTCGGTGGAGTCCCGTGGGGGGAGATGCGAACGCCGTGTTCCAGGCAACTCGAGATGCTTGGGGCGAGATCTTCCTTCGTCGAGGCGGCATTCCCTGGGAGCCTCGCCCCTTCGTGCCCGCTGAAACGGTCTTCGTCTGGGCCTGGCAACCCCACTTCTACAACTATATCCGCGGCTGGGGAGTCCGCTTTGACCGCAGTGGGCGGATGCATGTTCGGGTTCCGATCCGAGGCCTTGGCACCAACGCGCGGATCCGGGACGCTCAGGTGTATGCCTGGTCGGACGATTGCGGGCAGACGTTCTTCCGCGCCGACGGTACACCGCTGAAGCTGCCGTTGACCACCAATCCCGCACCAGGTCACCACGCTGACCTGGACCACCACTTCACACGCCACTGGCTGGATCTTTGGCACTCCCTGCTGCGCCACGCGGGATACGCGGAAGCGGTGCGTTCTTAAGAGGCGGTAACATAACCGCGTCGGTCTCGGAGATACCGACCCACGTGAAGGCGTCGGCCTCGGAGATGCCGACCCACGTGGACGTTTTGGTACGGCCTCTTAGTAGCCCAATGCCTGCAGATCGTCTTCGTCCAGGCCGTGGTAATGGCCCAATTCGTGCAGCAGCGTGATGCGGATCTGGCGGAGCAATTCCTGCTCGTCGATGCGGCCGCGGAGATCGCGAGCCATGTCCAAGATGCCTTCGCGATACAGATAGATCGCGTCGGACAACACTCCGGAAACATCGACGTGCCGTTCGGTCAACGGGATGCCGGTATACAGTCCGCAGAGTGCTCGGCGGTTGCGCACTCCCATCTGTCGCATGATGCGCGGCGCCGGATGGTCCTCGACATACATGGTGACTTCGTCCAACAATTCATGCACTTCGGGCGGCGCGTCCGCTAAGACCCGGTCGACCTGCTGATCGAAATATTGCCGCAAACTGTCCTTCATCGAATCGTTCCCCTGCTTGCCACTGGCGGGTCGATAGTTTATCGTTATCGGAAGCGGAAGGAAAGGTATCCATACACCTTAATCAGGATCGATCTGATGAAAACGTCCATGTTCGTCGCCGTGTGGTTGACCGTCTGTTTCTGGACCTCGAGTGCAACGCTGGCCCAGACCTCGCCGCCGCAAGTGGCGATCGTCGTCGGGCCGAGTTCGCATCCGCCGGGGACGCACGAAGAGGGGGCCGGCGCTCGGCTGATGAAGTATTGCCTGGAGAACATGATCGGCGGGCCGAGCGTCACGGCCCAGGTCTGGGATCAGTGGCCCGACGATCCGGCAACGCTGGACGGCGTGGCGTCGATCGTCTTTATCGGCGATATCTTCCCGCCGATGCGGATGCCTGATCCACCGGCCATCCTGGAACAGTTGGACGGGATGATGCAGCGTGGATGCGGGATCGTGTGTATCCATTATGCGACGGGCTTGCGAGCGGATGATGTGGGCGAGCAGGGTGAACATCCGCTGTTGGACTGGATGGGCGGCTATTTCGCCACCCGTTGCAAGCACCATCAGTCCGTCGCGAGGATCTTCGAGCAGGCAACGATCACCCCTGCCGCTCCCCAGCACCCGGTATCCCGCGGATGGCGTGAATTCACCTTTCACGACGAACCCTACATCAACAACTACTTCGGCCCGAACGGGAATCAGTTGGGCGACGGAGTCACGGCGCTGGCGACCTCGATGCTGCCGCCCGAAGCGCCGCAACGCGAGATCGTCGCCTGGGGCATCCAGCGAGCGGACGGAGGGCGCGGCGTGGGCATCGTCATGCCGCACTTTTACCGCAACTGGGAACTGGAAGATCTGCGCCGCTTGATCTTGAACGGCATTGTCTGGACGGCACAATTGGAGGTTCCGGCGACCGGCGTCCGGACCGAACTGCCGGACCTGGCCGTTTTCGAACCGGCGTCCGTCGATCCGCTGCCTCGGCCCGCGAAGCAGGCGAAATCTCAACCGTGACCCCCTTTCCCAAGGAGCACCCGTCATGATCCGCGTACTTGCCGTTCTCTTGTGCCTTCTTTTCACGTCGGCGGCGATGGCGACAGACGTTGCGACCGTGGATCGCCCGCCGAATATCGTGTTGATCGTCTCGGACGACCAGGGCTACAACGATCTGGGTGTGTTGAGCGATCATATTTTGACGCCGCACTTGGATCGCATCGCTCGTGAGGGAGTACGACTGACCGACTTCTACGTGGCTTGGCCGGCCTGTACTCCCAGCCGCGGAGCCTTGTTGACCGGCCGTTATCCCCAGCGCAACGGGATCTATGACATGATCCGAAATGAAGCGCCCGATTACGGACATGAGTATTCGCCCGAAGAGTACGCCGTGACCTGGGAGCGGATCGGGGGCATGGATACCCGGGAGATCCATCTGCCCGTCTTGTTGAAGCAAGCCGGGTACTACAATGGGATCTTTGGCAAGTGGGATCTGGGCATGCACCGTCGCTTTTTGCCTTTGGCACGCGGGTGGGATGAATTCTATGGGTTCGTGAACACGGGGATCGACTACTACACGCACAAGCGATACGGCGTGCCTTCGATGGTTCGGAATAATGAACCGACCAACGAAGACCAGGGAGTCTATGCCACGGACCTGTTCCGTCGCGAGGCGGTGCGATTTTTGCAACAGAATAAGGATCGGCCTTTCTTTCTGTACCTGCCGTTCAACGCCCCGCACAATGCGTCCAGTCTGGACCCGGCGATCCGCCCTGCTGCTCAGGCCTGCGAGCCATGGCGGCAAAAGTACCCGGAATTGTACGCAAAAGAAGGTTTTGTCGATGCCGTCCGTTACGGTCAGCCTGCCAAAGTGCCCAACGCCGCCTTGCGAAAAACCCATTATCTGGGCTCGGTGACCGCGATGGACGCGGCGATCGGCGCCGTTCTGGACCTGTTGGACGAGTACCGATTGACCGACGATACGATCGTCATTTTCTTCTCGGATAACGGCGGTTCAGGCGGGGCCGATAATTCACCGTTGCGAGGCCGGAAGGGTCAGTTGTTCGAGGGTGGCGTACGCGTCTGCTGCCTGGTTCGCTACCCGCCGCTGATCCCCGCCGGGACGGTGAATACCCAGTTCTTGACCGCGATGGAATGGTTTCCGACGCTGTTGAATCTGGCCGGTGTCCAACCGCCCGAGGATATCGTTCTGGACGGCTTCGACATGCTGTCCGTGCTGAGCGGCCAGGAGCCTTCGCCACGCGAATCCATGTTTTGGAAACGCCGTGGATTGCAAGCAGCGCGCGTCGGGCACTGGAAGTGGATCGACAACAACGGCGAAAAACTTCTGTTCGATTTGTCGGAAGATATCGGTGAAAAGAACAATCTAATCCAGACCATGCCCGAAAAGGCGGCGCACATGGAACGTCACTTTCAACGTTGGCTGCAAGACATGGAAGCCGCCGAGCCTCGCGGGCCGTTTCGCGATTACTGACACTTAACCTGCCGGTTTGCTGATCTGCCAGAACAGGTCGATCCCGCTGGGTTCGGCGGCGATCTGCACCTGATGCGGCGGTATGCCCGCGTCGGATGCCAATC
>REEF01000424.1 GCA_007695205.1 Planctomycetaceae bacterium | reverse complement strand
CGCTCCGCTCGGCGAACTAGGTTGGAGACACTATCGGTGCCGGTCAGCCCAAAAGCTGGACCAAGTTGGCTGAGCGTTGCGCCGGTCCAGCGTCGGCATAACCATGCGGCGATATCCCGTCCGGGCGCCGAACTGCGAAACTCGGCGTATCGCGATGCATCCACGCTGTGCCGGGAAGCCGTCGCCTCGAGAATCGCTTCGACACTGACGCTACGCAGGCGTCGGCTCGTGGATTCGTATCGATGAGAATCGCTTCCTGCGGCAAGAGCCACCATACGCCGCAGAAAGTCTTCACTGCCGAAGACCCATTCACGCAATTGCTGCTGGAACGGATCGTCTGGCGAGGCAAGGCCTTCTTTCACATAAGTTCGATACGCTCGGAACGGGTCTTTCCCGCCGACGGACGCCTGCCAAGAGGTGTGCAGTTGATCGTAGGCGATCCAGGGAACTCGCTTGCTCTTGCGAGCGTACCCCGAAAAACTGCTGTGTGGCCAGGTTGCCGGGTCGTCGGCCAGGGGCTTGCGGCCGTTACATGGGGTCAGGTGAATGTAGCGGCTCAGCGTCCAGTAGTAGCCAGCGTCTTCGACCAAAAACGCTTTGTAGCGGCCCTGATAAAGATGACCCGTCCGTCGGTTTCGCTTGGCGTACCAATTTGCATAACCGGACAGCCAATGCTGCATGCCGCTTGCCAGATTGGGCTCGGGAGTCTGGATCAAGGCCTGGATATGGTTTGGCATCCAGCAGTAGGCGAGAACAATCCACCCGCTTCGTCGTACTTCGTCCTCCAGTCCTCGCGTGAAGCGCTCGTAGTGACCGGCGTCGTGAAATAGCTTGCGGCGAGCGTTTCCACGGGTGACGATATGATAATTTGCTCCGGCGAACTGAATTCGTGGGGGACGAGGCATGGCACTTCCCGTTTGTGGGTGTTCGTCTTATGATACCAGTCAGTTTACAACACCCGGACAACGAACACAAGGCCTGACCCCCGCGGCAGCCCGCTGACCCTTGCGACAATCCGGTTCGGGAATTGGGCGGCGTTTTTAAGCGACGACACGTCCCTGATCGAACAGATGGCGCACGGGCCGGTTTTTGCGACAAGCCGCCAGCAAACCGCCAAGCGGTCGTCGGAGCTTGCCACAGCAAAGGGGGCTTGAACTTCGACGACGAAGCTTTCGGCCTGGGAGCGAGCCGCTTCCGGGTAGCAGAGTCCCGTCCAGCGACCGGGACCCACTTCAGTTGACAATCGGATCGGATTTCCGCTGATAGAACTGATCAACCTGTTTGATTTCGGAGAAAGCGACCCCATGATTTTGACCGCTGGATTGACTCCCGCCTGGCAGCAGATTCTGCTGATCGATGGACTTCGCATCGGCCAGGTCAATCGTGCGAATGACGCCCTCTGGTGCGGTTCCGGGAAAGTGCTGAACGCAGGCATTGCCGCTCATCATCTGGGGGGCAGCAGCCTGATCCTGTCGACGATGGGCGGAGCGGCGTTGCGAGCCATCTCGGAAGAATTTCAAGGCATGAGCATCCCTTTTCGTTGGGTGCTGACGAAGGCTTCGACGCGAGTCTGTACGACGATTGTCGATCGCCAGGGCGGGACGATCACAGAATTGGTCGAAAACGGACGCGCCATGGCATCGGAGGAACTGGACGAATTTTGCCGCGCGTTCGCGGCCGAAGCGGCCGGTGCCCAGGTCGTGGTACTGATGGGATCGTTGCCGACCGGAACGCCCGATTGCTACTACCGACGGCTGCTCGAACAAGTCGCCTGCCCGATGGTGCTGGATTTCCGTGGCGCTGGTTTGCTGTCCGTACTGGATTTACAACCGGCAGCGATCAAACCCAATCGTGAAGAACTGGCTCAGACGCTTGGTCGTTGTTTGGACGATGATTGCGAGTTGGTCGACGCCATGCACGGATTGAACCAGCGCGGCGCCCGCGCGGTTGTGGTGACTCAGGGTCATGGGCCGGTGTGGTTGACGTTGCCGGGCGAGGCCTATCGATTGCATCCGTTGCCGATCGACCAGGTCGTCAACCCGATCGGTTCGGGGGATGCCATGGCGGCAGGAATCGCCTGGGCTGTTCGAGCCGGTCGCAGCCCTATCGATTCTGTTCGCTTGGGGATGGCCGCCGCCGCAGGAAACGTGCGCCAGCTACTTCCGTGCCGTCTGGATCCGCACCAGGTGAACATCGACGCTCGGTCGATTCGCGTGGATCGGATCGCTTGACGGAACCGCCGGGGACGGTGGCCGTGTCGCCGGATGCAAGCGCAAGGTCAAAAGCTCAAGACGGGTTTTTCGGGGTACTCGCCTCGCCGTCCTCGGACAACCGTGGCCAGTTCGCCACGGTCCATCGCATCGGAGCCTAGCATTTTCCAATGAATGCTGCCGCTGGCATCGGTCAGCGTCAGTTCCTGCGTCTGGGCATCGTAGCGGATCGTCATGAAGATCTCGTACAGCACATGGACCAGCAGTGGGACACGGATTTCGTCGTAGAAGTGCAGTGGGATTGTTTCACCGGCCTGAAGCGCATCCAACGACACCGGGGTCTTTCCCTCCAGCTCGTTCACGATTCCTACGGCTCGCACCCACAGCCGATCGGCATCCTGATCGTCCCGCCGGAATCGGATCGCTTCGAAACGGATCTCGACGCCCTGATCGTTGGGCGTTCCGCGCAAGGTGTTGATGCTTTTCGCGGTGGTGGTCTGATCCTCGCCGGTGAAAAGGAAGAACGTCGGGATGTCACCTTCGGCGTCTTCGAGCACGAACGTGACCATCTTTTTGTCATCCGCAAGAAGAGGCCGGTCGGGCTGAATGTCGTCCAGGATCGCTTGCGGAGGCGTGGTATCGACCGGCCGCGAAAACAACCAAGCCAGCGCACCAGCCACCAGCATCAGCACTAGGATCAAGACCACAAGGCGGCGCATGGTCAGACGGCTTCTTCCCAGGCCACCACCGCCGAGTTGTCGACGGCCGTTCGCGCCATCTTTTGCAGGGCCCGCATCTGTAATTGGCGTACCCGTTCCTTGCTAACGCCCATCCGGCGGCCGATCTCTTCGTACGTCTGCGGCTTCTGATGATCGCCCAGACCGAAACGAACTTCGATCACCGCCCGCTCGCGATCGGTCAAGCAAGGCATCAACTCGAGCACTGCCAGTTTGGCGACATGGACCCGTTCGTCGTCCCGAATCGCCCCCCCGTCGTCTCGATCCAGTTCCTCGGCTGCTTCCTCTACGCCCGAAACAAATCGCTCGCGCCGTCGCGACTCCGCTTGGATCCGCTGCAGAAGCTGTCGTCGGATGGCATGGTGCGCGTACGTACTGAAGCGGTTACCCCGAGCATAATCGAACAGCACGACAGCCCGCATCAACGCCACATTGCCCTCGGCGACGTATTCGTGAAACTCGTCCGAGTCCGCTCCGGCGAAGCGTTTCGCCAAAGAGAACACCAAACGCAAATTGGCCTCGACGATCATGTTCCTGACCTGCTCGGCCTCCGCGATCCAACGCTCGAACTGTCGCATATCGGCCTGGTCGGGAGCCAGGACGTCCAAACGAGCCTGGATCTCCTTCGCAGCGTGTTTCAGACCATTCATACGACGGAACAGATGTCCTTCTTCCTCGCGGTTCAGCAAAGGCGTGCGGTACAGTTCCGCCACGTAGGCGGGCAACTCTTTCGTCGTTGATTGGGACGACGAGTCCGTCTGCTGTCTTCGGACCGGATGACGGAGTTCGCGATGAAACGAAGGTTGGTCGAAGTCCGGATGGTGGATGTAGGAAATCTCCATCTGCTTGATCCAACCAGCTCGCTCCAACTCGTACCGATGAGGACGAGCCGCGGCGCAACATCGATTGCTCGAGCCGTGCAGGCCGGGGCGCTGGCACTGGCCGTAAGCGTTCCAAACCCCAACGATCTCAGGATGCGTATCGGTTCGTTCCTGTAGCGTGTTTGTTGCTGCTGTGGCGACCATTGTTTACCCCCTCCTCGTGACAGACGCTCGAAGCCCCACGCCTTGCAGCGGGGGCAACGGACCTCGGTGAAAACCCTGCGGATGGACTAATCGTGCCATCGACCTGCTCAAACGATCCGCGACGCGGAAACCGCAGCGGCAGTACTCGTGGTCCGTATCGTCCACGCGAACCTGGCGGTCGTCCTGTGTCGTGATCAGCCCCCGACAACGAAGCAGCGAACGGGTCTTATCTCGCTGCTCGTCAAATTCCAGACGAACGAGATCAATTCGGGTTCCATATCGAGTCAACTGGAAAAGCAAACGACGCTGCAAGGCCTGCAAATCCTGCTCGGCCAATTCCCCAGTACGATCTACAATCTGAACCCGCATTTTCCTAAATTCCTCAGATCCTGCTTGATCTCCTCGATGCACTGCCTATCCTACGCAATGAGTCCACGAATCGACTAATAGAAAATATTGTAAATTTTCATAGAAAATATCGAAGTGTATGTCGGCAGAAAGAAGGGCCTAACTACTTTGCAGGCAACGGTTTACTATTTTTAGACCGGAATGTTGTTTTAATTCTTCGCGCCGATGAAACAAGGTTTCTAGAAGTCCTCGGACACCTGTTCGTGGAACCGAGAGATCAGATCCCAGGCTTCCGCTGCGGTTTCCGCGTAATGGAACAGTTCCAGGTCTTGGTCGGCGATCACTCCTTCGTCGCATAAGAACTGAAAGTCGATCACGCGGCGCCAGAAATCCTGCCCGAACAGCACGATTGGGATGGGTTGCATCCGCTGAGTTTGACGGAGCGTCAGGGCATCGAACAATTCGTCCAGCGTCCCGAATCCACCGGGAAAGACCAGCAGACCTTTGGCTCGCATCAAAAAATGCATCTTGCGGATCGCGAAGTAGTGGAACAAGAAGCACAGCTCGGGGGTCACATAGGCGTTTGGCTGTTGTTCCTCTGGAAGGGTGATATTTAAGCCGATCGATTTGGCGCCCACATCAAAGGCTCCGCGATTGGCTGCCTCCATGATCCCCGGCCCGCCGCCGGTGACCACCACATAGTCGCATTTCCCCTCGTCTTGGCACGTCTGCGAGGCCAACTGACAGAACTCGCGAGCCGCGTCGTAATAGTCCGCCTTGGCCAAAATCCGTTCAGCTCGCTGGACGGCCCGCCGCCGAGGCGGATCTTCCGGCATTTCCGCTAGTGCCTGTCGAGCTTTCAATAGCCTGCGTTCCGCCTCGGATCGCTCGACGACCTGAGTCCCGCCAAAAACGACGATGGTCGATTGGATTTGATGGCGGTTCAGGTACAGTTCGACCTTTTGCAGTTCCAATTGGATCCGGACCGAGCGCATGTCCGCGTGCCGTAGCAACTGCGTATCCTCTTCGGCTAGACGATAACTGGGCGACGACAAAATAGCATCCAGCCGCTCTTGCTTCGTGTGATCCACATCAATCCTTTCGCGATAGGAAACGGCGGAAAAAGGCAGCTACTCGACTTTTGGATCAGACTACCGCTGGCAACGGCTCTCGACAAGAGTCCAAGGATCCGGGTCTTGTGCGGATCAATCGTTAGTCCGTCTGGGGATCCCGACGGCTGGTCGAGGAATCTCGAAATGGATCTCGCCACACCCGAACACGCTGCAACGCCCGACGTACTGCCAGCAGTCTCGGTGGTGGGGGGTTTTGCAATGGCGGCAGAAAACCAAGTCATCTACGATTGGTTCGCCGCAGATCTGACAGACGACATGCTCCAGAGGCTGCGCAACAGGTTGTTGCAGGAAAGCGATGCCCTCGGTCGCCGAGAGCAGGTTTTGGTCATAAAGTTCGAGGCCGACTCGCACAAACGCCAGCAGATCGGCAGACCGTTGGATGGCGAAACTCTTTGAAATCTGGAATCCGCCGCGGTGGATTTCGACCAACAGCCCGCTCGGATGCGGTTGCCGCCTGAGTTGTTCGATCTGGTGCAAGGCGACCTGATTCATCAAGGTGGCCGTTAGGGTCCGATCCGACGTGCGGATGGAATACCGTTCATCAAACTCCCGCCAGCCACTCTGCCACGACATCAGGCCGTCATGGGCTGTCAGACGGGTGGGGCGTGGTGGATGGGAAATCGAACAGGTGAAATTGGCGTCCAGCCAGGCGGTCTGAAGTCGAGTGGACGAACCGTGTCCATTCGAATGGTTGCCGTGGGCGAAGACCCCGACCAGCACATCTGCCGAGCGGTACCGGAACGAGACCCGCGGATGACCGAACCATCCCGCTCGATGTACTCTTCCCCTGTAGAGCCTGGCCAGTTCGTCACAGGCTCTCGCACAGCGGACCACGCCGCGCGAGCCTCCCCAGCCGAACCCAGCCAACATGGCCAGGATGGTGAAAATCAGGACAACCATCAAAAGGAATTGCATCGCGGCTCCGATCGGTTCCCGCCGTAGGACGGATTGCAAATCCGTCCTACGTTATTACGCAAACATGGTGTTTATTCTAACACGTCAAGCTACCATAGCACG
>REEF01000385.1 GCA_007695205.1 Planctomycetaceae bacterium | reverse complement strand
AAATGCCCGCCAGAAATGCAGGTCCCGCTCGGCGCGCGGGACCTACTAAATCGTCACCCGAAAACGACTCCCGACCCCGCCCGCGTTGGGTACCACCATACGAAATCCGACAGTTACTGTTTTGCCGATGCTAAGTTCTCGAGGCCCAAAACCATCCAGTCAGGAAGGCTTGACCGGAAGAAAGACCTTGCTGAGCCACCCGTTTTTTTGTTTTTTTGCCAATAGAGCCACCACGATTGGTGCAATGCTCTCCAAACGGATCTCATCGTTTCCGTTTTTCGAGCCGGGACGAAAAACCGATCAAGCAACCAAACGTGGTGGGTCGATCAGGATTGGTATTCCGCCAAATACGTCTTCTGCCCGTTCCCGGTTGGGTCTATAATCCTGCCCCTTAACCGTCATGAGATCCCGCTAGCAGCGAAGGACCGCTTTCATGAAACCCGCTCGATTTGCCTGGCTGTTATGCTCTTTGCTAGCGATCTGTGCGGGATGCCAGAACGCACCTCCCATTCTTGGGCCTCCGGGAACCATGCGTCAGCAGCAGCTCAATGCCACCTTCCACGACCCCTACACCGAGCCTGATATTGGCCCTGAAGTTGTGGGCGGGCGTCCCAGGGAATATCAAAAGCCATCCGCGGAACCGGTTCGCAGTCGATTCGTCTGGGACAACTGGTTGCGGCGCTGATCTTGGAAATTGGGGTGCATCAGACGGCTGGGCATTGCTGGCGACATCCGTTACATTCACAAGTTGCGGCTTGTCGGCACAGCGTGTGTCGATCCAGTCGGCGACCAGCAATGCTTTAGCAGTGTCGAGTTATTTCGCTAATGGCGCCCCGTTCCCGATCCAACCCAGCTTCGGCTGCATCTCTTGAGCCCGTTTCGCAGAAAGAACGATTACAAAAGGTCTTGGCCGCAGCCGGGATCAGTAGCCGTCGCGACTGCGAAGAACTGATCCGCGATGGTCGTGTCGAGGTCGATCGGCAAGTAATCACGGAAATGGGGGCTCGAGTCGATCCGGCTCGACATGAAATCCGGGTCGACGGTGTCGTCTTGCCGCGTCCCAAGCTGGTCTATTACGTCCTGAACAAGCCGACGGGAGTCGTCAGCACGAATCGCGACCCCGATGGGCGACCTCGGGTCATCGATCTACTGCCGTCGGACCAGCGTTTGTTCCCCGTGGGTCGTTTGGATCGCAACAGCGACGGTTTGATGTTGGTCACCAATGATGGGGAGCTAGCCAATCAACTGACGCATCCGAAATACGGGGTCGAGAAAACGTACGCAGCTCGCGTGGCCGGCGACATGTCTCCTGAGACCTTGCAGTCGTTACGGCAGGGCGTTCGGTTGGCCGAGGGCTTGGCGAAAGTGACCTCGGTGCGCGTCAAGCGGCGTCACAAGCAGAGCACCGATTTGGAAATCGTGTTGCGCGAGGGCCGCAACCGCGAAATCCGTAGAATTTTGGCTCGAGTCGGGCACAAGGTGGTGAAACTGACACGAATCGCCATGGGCACGTTGCGTTTGGGCGATCTACCCAGCGGAGCATATCGGCCGTTGACCCAGCACGAGCTTCGCGGCCTGCGTCAATGCGTCCAGCCGGAACGGGCGGAAGAACGAGGCAGTGGCGGAGCGGGTGGCCGTGGTTCTCGCCGGAAGCTCAAGCAATTGAAGGCATCGGCGGAAGCGAGCCCTGCAGCCAAGCCCAAGTCGTCAACACGAAAATCGTCAACACGAAAACCGTCAACACGAAAACCATCGACACAAGTGCCGCGAAAAGGCGCCGTGCTGGATTATGACGATCCGCCGAACCAACCCGACACCAAGGATCAAGAACGTCGGTCGGGCAAGCGCCAGTCAGGCAGAAAGACGCGCCGCGGTAGCCAGAAGGAATCGTGATGCTCAGCCCGCTGCATGCCGCGCACTATGCCGATGCTGCTGTCCAGCAGCGAGCGGTGATCATCGAGAACGTTCGCCAGGCTCGCGACACCTACCGAGTGCGTCTACGATGCCCGACGATCGCACGTGGAATCGTGCCGGGACAATTCCTGATGTTACGACTGGCGGAGGTCAACGACCCGTTAATCGGTCGGGCATTTGCTCTGTATGACACCGCGATCGATGCCCATGGCGAATTGACGGATGTGGATATCGTCTACTTGGCCAAAGGCAAGCTGACGACACGGTTGGCCGAATTAGCGCCGGGTCGGCCACTGGACGTCTGGGGGCCGCTGGGCAACGGGTTTCCTGCCGATCCGGTCGAGCATCTGATCATGGTCGCCGGTGGTATCGGTCAGACCCCGTTTTTGGCTTTAGGAGCTGAATTCCTGGGGCGGCGGCAGTACGGATCCCCTCCCCGACATTTCCCCCCGTCCAGGAAAGTCACGCTCTGTTACGGTGCTCGATCTGCGGACATGCTGGCGGGAGTCGACGATTTCCAACACCTCGGGGTCGACGTTCATATCGCCACGGACGACGGCAGCCGCGGCCACCACGGCCTGGTTACTGACGTGTTGCGGCAGGTCCTGGATTCGCAACCCGGCCCACACCGGATCGTATGCTGCGGTCCGGAGGTGATGATGGAGGCCGTCGCCGCTTTGGCCCAGCGCCGCGGATCGCCTTGTCAGGTGTCGCTCGAAACCCCGATGGCCTGCGGGATCGGGATCTGCTTTACGTGCGTCGCAAAAATCAAGGATGCCGACGGCGGCTGGGACTACAAACGCACGTGCGTGGAAGGCCCCGTGTTCGATTCGGCAAGCATTCAGTGGTGACGGACCGCGCATCGATAAGCACCTTCAATCGGCAGCGGCAGGCTGTTTGATCTTTTTGATCGCGTGTTGCAGGCGGGATTTCAGCCGAGCCGCCTTGTTGGGATGGATCACGCGACTGGCACCGGCGCGGTCCAGTTTCTTGGCGGCCGAACGAAATTCCTGCTCTGCCTTCTCCCATTGACCAGCTTGGACCGCTTCACGGACTTTGCGGATCTGCGTACGCACCGACGATTTGGCGGATCGGTTCCGCAACCGGCGGACGACGTTTTGACGCAGGCGTTTCTTGGCACTCGTTGTGTTGGGCATGGTCGGTCGATATTCTCCACAGACAGCAAAACAATACGCTTAAAAGTTAGGCACGGTCGAACCTGGCCATCGTCACGATTCGTCCCGCCCCGCCTCAGCCGGCGGGAACAACGTGTCAGTTTCGTCAATCTCTTTCAGTTTGTCCAGACGTGAACGCACATCTTTATAAGCGGAATCCGTTGCGGCCAACGCTTCCCAATAATCGATCGCGGAATCCAGCAGCTTCATCTGGCTGGCCAACAAGCCAGCTCGGTACAAGGCCTCCTTGCGAACCGGTTCGTTTTGGGGTTTTTTTATTGCCAGTTGAGCCGCCTGGCGATAGCATTGCAGCGCTTTCGGGAACTGTTGGTAGCGCTGCAGGATCTCGCCGATTTCCATGGATGCCGCCGCGCGATGCTCGGGAACTTCCAAGCCCGCTTGTAACGGTTCCAACGCCTGACGAAACTGGCCGCGTGCCTTCCAAGCCAATCCCAGCTTGAAACGCAGCGATTTATCGTCTGGATATCGGTCGCTACGTACCCGAGCCGTGTCGAATTCCAGCTCTTGCAGTTCTTTTTCCAACTTTTCGGCGATCTCCAGCGCATCGACCGTCCGCTGCTGATCGGCGTGCTGGCGAGCCGTTTGAGCCTGCTGCCGCGCCCGCGTCAGATTGACATCTTCCAGCTTTTCACGGACATGCACTTCCGATGAGATACTCAGAGCACGGTTCAGCGTACGCTGGGCCTCGTACAGACGCCCCTCGTCCAAGTAAAAATCTGCAAGCCTCAAGTAGTGGTTCTCGTCTTCCGGATGATCAAGGATGGCCCTCTCCAAGCATTGACGCTCGGTCAGTACGAGGGTTTTTGGTTTTTCTGGCGGTTGGGTCGCGGTTGTGGATTCGTCGGATAGCTCCCCATGTTCGACAGCCGGGCCACCGGAGGTAACTTCGTCGGCTTGCGTTTCGGAGCCACCGTCTGCTGACTTTTTTGGAGCAGGACGCCTCATTTTTTCTAGCGTCAACTCCGCAATCATGCGGGGGGCTTCCGAGTCATAGGGATCGGCATCTTCGACTCGCCGCCAAAGCGTTATCGCTCGATCGATATTCCCCAAACGGAAGAGAACACGAGCTGCTTGGCGCAACGTTTCGATCGCCTCGGGATCGCTTTGCAACGCTTGTTCCACGTACAAGGCGGCCGCTTCCAGGCAGTCGCAGGCTTGGCTGGCGAGTGCCATCGCGACCAAAATAGCAGCATCTTTGGGGGAATGCAAGAGTACCTGGGGGCCCAGGACCAGCACTTGACGCCAATCCTGCCGGTCGACCGCTTGCCGCACAAGGGTTTGGGCCTCGTTTGGGGGGGCGTCGCGAGTAGGAGTCGGAAGATGCTGCAGATTACCGAGAAATGCATCCAAAAACGTTTTGTTTTCCGGCTGCCGAGCGACGCATTCTGCCAATAGTTCATGCACTTGCCGGACGTCATGCCCCGAATGGTCCATCAAGCGTCGTGCTTGATCGAAACGCTGTTGAAGGCGCCGTTGTTCGGAAGCTGACAACGTATCGATCGGGCCATCAGTGCTTTGGTGGTCGGGTTTCCGGGAAGAAGATGGATCGTTCATGGCACGAATTCTAGCAGGAAAGATTGCGGCGTACCAAGCCTTGCGAAAGTTGCTTTGCCGTAGTTCAATCCCATTATGGAAAATTCTCCAACTCGACCCGTCGGCAAAGTGTATCTGGTCGGTGCCGGTCCCGGCGATCCGGCTCTGATCACCCTGCGCGCCGTTGGGTGCCTGCAACGGGCCGATTGTGTGCTGGTCGACTATCTGGTCAACCCGCAAATCTTGCGACATGTTCGCCGTTCAGCGGAATTGATCCGCTTAGGGCGGGAGCATGGCGAGTGTCGATGGAGCCAGGAGGAAATCAATCAGGAATTGGTACGGCGGGGTTTACAAGGTCAAGTCGTCGTCAGGCTGAAAGGGGGCGATCCGCTGGTCTTTGGAAGATTAGCGGAAGAAACCCGGATGCTGGTCGACCACGGCATCCCGTTCGAAATCGTGCCTGGGATCACGGTCGCCTTCGCGGCCGGTGCTTACGCTGGGATCCCGGTCACCCATCGTGATCTGGCGTCCGCCGTGGCCTTGATCACCGGTCAGGAGCGCTCGGAAAAATCCGACTCTTCGTTGGACTTCCAATCGCTGGCCCGTTTTCCCGGCACGCTGGTATTCTACATGGGTGTCACGACCGCCGATCAATGGACCACCCAATTGATCCAAGCCGGCAAACCGCCGGAAACCCCTGCGGCGATCGTCCGATGCTGCAGTCTGCCCAACCAACGTACGGTGCGTTGCCGTCTGGATCAGGTCACCGATCGGTTGAGCGAAGCGCCTGACATCCGACCTCCCGCTGTCGTCATTGTGGGGCAGGCCGCTGGTGCCGAACAGGCGTTCGCTTGGTTCGAGCACCGCCCGTTGTTCGGCCAGACGATCGTCGTCACTCGTCCTGCCGATCAGGCGGACACGCTGGCTGATCGACTGGCCGATCAAGGCGCCGATGTTTTGATCCAACCGGCGATCGAGATCGGTGATCCGCCGGACCTTGCAGCCGTGGATCGATCGATCGCAGAACTGGCCAACTACGCATGGGTCGTGTTTTCCAGCGCCAATGGAGTCCGTCATTATCTTGACCGGATGCTGCAAAGCGGCAGCGACTTACGGTCTTTCGGGGGTGTCAAGCTGGCTTGCATTGGGCCGGGGACAGCGGCGACGTTGAGCCGCTATTATTTGACGGCCGATCTGATCCCCGAGCAGTTTCGGGCCGAAGCTTTAGCCGATTGCCTGTCGGCACAGGTAGCGGGACGTCGCGTGCTGCTGGTGCGAGCCAGTCGTGGACGCGAGGTCTTAGCCCAGCAACTCGCTGCAGCCGCCGGTTTGGTCGACCAAGTCGTTGCCTACAGCAGCCAAGACGTCCAGCAGGTCGATCCCGCGATTCACAGAAGGCTGCGACAAGGGCAAATCGACTGGATCACCGTCACCAGCTCGGCCATCGCCCGTTCGCTGATCCGTCTGTTCGGGGACGACCTGAGTCGTACGAAACTGGTCTCGATCAGCCCCATCACCACGTCCACATTAGGGGATCTTGGTTTCAAGGTCGCAGCCGAAGCCAATAGCTACACCATGGATGGTGTGGTTCAGTCGATCCTGCACCACGCTCAGACCGATCGACAAGGGGCAAACGAGACGCGGTGAGATTTCTGTCTTTTTCGGCAGGAGGATTGGCTGGCGTCGCACTTTATCGACCATCTCCTGCCGTCTGCTTGCGTGCGGAGACGCCGGTTCGGGACTCGCGTTCGGCGCCCGCGAGCCACCTTGCCGTCTGCTTGCGTGCGGAGACGCCGGTTCGGGACTCGCGTTCGGCGCCCGCGAGCC